>NZ_JRFU01000154.1 GCF_003122485.1 Eubacterium ramulus | reverse complement strand
TGTTTCTCACCACCTATAGAGGTGGGAGTCATCTCCCATCTGATATAATTCATGATCGCCACTGCGGTTCCGGCAGACATTCCAAATAACGTCAAAACCTGATGATTTCCAGTTGCCGAAAGAAGCATTACAACTGCAACTACAATTGCATTCAGGATCAAAATCACCGGAGAATATATAGCATCGTAAAAATTCGTTTTCTCCATTGCCTGATAAAATACCCCTTACAAACAGTGATTATATCACCATTCATAAGGGGTATTAATCATTTCAAAAATTTTACATAAAATACATACTATGCATCAGTGTTGCAACTTACAGATCACATTTTAATCCAATTACAAAACTCTGTGATCACATTTATCTGTTATACTTTTTGTTTCTTCTTACAACTGATGTACCAATTGCTGCGCCACCGCCTGCAAACAACAGGGCAATCCATAAAGTGAAATTGCCGGCATCATCCGTCTTTGGGCTCTTAGTAAGATTACTTGTATTGCCGGTTTTTGTATTAACAGTCTTTTTCTCAAGAGATGCAATTGCGTCCTCTATGGCTTTCGCCATTTTGTCTACTTCAGACTGCGCTGTAATATTTTTACCACGAACAACAGATTTTATCGCATTTTCCACCGCTGTAAAGCTCTTATAATCATCCTTATTCAAAGCATTTGCCTTTGTAATCGCTTCGTCAACTTTGCTGTAATCAGCATCCTTGTATTGCAGGGCAGCAATGGCATCTTCAATAGCCTTTGCCATTGCATCAACTTCGCTCTGTTCAGTGATATTCTTGTCACGGACAACAGCATTGACGGCAGCTTCTACCGCAGTGAAGTCTTTGTACTCATCCTTGTTCAGAGCGTTTACCTTGGCGATGGCTGCATCAACCTTGGTGTAATCGGCGTCTTTGTAAACAAGGGCACCCATTGCATCCTCAATAGCCTTTGCCATTGCATCCACCTCTGTCTGTTCTGCCAGTGTCTTCCCTTGAACCACCGATTTGATTGCAGTCTCCACAGCTGAAAAATCTTTGTAAGCATCCTTGTTCAAAGCATTTGCCTTGGCAACAGCCGCATCGACTTCACTGTAGTCTGCTGGACCGTTTATCCTCGGATAACCGCCAATCTGTGCAAATGATTCTCCCAGTAATTTTGCCACAGTGCCATTTTCAAATTCTTCTTCTGTCTTTTCGCTGGCCGTACCAGCATTTTTTGTCGTTCCACAAGCCCCAAAGAAACAGTTTGTATCAACGATGCTACTGCCACCCCACAGGTTACCCGCAAAAATACCGGTTCCTTTGATTCCAGGCACAGCAGTTCCTTCGGTAGAAAGGGTAGCCTGATAAACATAGCAATTTTGAATGGTTAACGCAGAATCCGTCATCTCACCAACAAAACCGCCCGCAAAACTCACGCCCTGAACCTCATCGGTTTTCGAAGTTACAGAACAGTTTGCAACATAGCAATTCGTAAATATAGATTTACCAGCTCCATATGCTGGATCATCATCTGTTTCGCCAACAAAACCGCCACCATAAGCCATAGTTTTTACTTGATTGTTTTCAGCAGCACACTTTTCAAAAGTTCCACCGGTGGAATAACCTACAATACTTCCCGCACAGTTATTATTGTTGTTGCGCTTACTCTCTAAGGAAGAATTCACAACCGAACAGTTTTTAATGGATGCCCCATAGCACACACCTGCAATACCGCCCACATAACTATAATTTTTCTGACCGGTTGCCACAAAGTTTGCGTTTTTCACATGCAGATTTTCAACCGAACCAAAAGCAACCCATCCAAAAATGCCCGCTGTAGCGTAACCATCTGGGTCAACTTTTCCGGCAGAAACCGCATTCGTGATGCTGTGATCGCCACCATCATAGTTTCCTGCGAAATAATAACTTCCAGAATAACCAATTGGTTCCCATGCAACTCCTGTCAAATCAATATCAGCAGTTTGCTTAAAATAGTAGCCATAACAGTTCCCAATACCTGCTTTTTCAGCATCAAGTTCCTCTGCATTACCTGAATTCAGGAACTCTGCCAAAGCAATTATATCCTTCTGCGAAGCAATCAGCCATGGGTCTTCCTCTGTACCTGTTCCACCGCTGAATGACGGTGCTTCCGCTGCAAACGCTGTCATTGGCACAAGTGCCACGATAAGACACAACGCAAGCAGAAAACTTAAAATTTTCTTTTTCATTCTCATCCCTCCAAAATATCTTCTATCTGTCATTTGAGCTCTCCGACAACAGATTTGTTGTAAAAATACACAACCTCTCTTACCCTTGTACACATAACAATATGGCAGATTTTTCCAAAAATCACAATAAATTTTCAGAATATTTTCATTTGATATTTCACAGGGTTCGATAAAAGTAACCCTTCCAGACAGTATCACCGCCATTTGAAAGGGTTATTGGGCATTTCAAAAATTTGTAAAGTTGAGGCATAAAATGTTACTCAACATTCTCAATCGGCTCTACCATGTTCATCTTTGCAATAGATCGCAATAGATCGCAACAGAATTCGCTTTGCTACTTGCTCATAACAAAAATGAGATTGCAAAGCAATCCCATTTTCGTTAAATTCTTATGAAAACTGTTCAATTATGCGTTCATCTGTTTTGCGAAGTATTTTCGCAATCCCTTGTATTTCAAGGCTTTACACGACCTAACTTTTTTACTGTACGCAACTTTTTATAATTGCGTCAATCTTTTGGTATACGATTAGATATATTTAGTTGACGCACTTTTTTCTGTACGCAATTTCGCTATTCAAGAAAATTTCCAACCTTCGCGATTTCTTGATTGCGATGCTCCTCCAACATGTGAGTATAGGACATTGTAGTAGCATAATTAGCGTGACCCATAATACTCTGTACAAATAGCGGATCAAGTCCTTTGTCAAAACAACGCGTCGCAAATGTATGTCGAAAAGCATGTGGATACAAATGTTCAAAAAACACCGGCTCTCTATGTTCTCTATAAGCCTTTGTAATTTCTTTCATATTAATATTATCTACCACTTTTCTCATATCATGCGCAATCACATATCGTGTAACTGGTGATCCTACTGTGCTCGTAAAAACTAAATCTCCAAACTCTGGATTTGCTCTCCATCGATCTCCTAATTTTTTCTTATACATATCCTGCTTTTCTTTCCAATCCCGAAAACACTTTTCTGTTTCCCCGAAAAAAGGAATGGAACGATATGAGTTTGAAGTTTTAGGAGTTGTAAGTTCTTCAATTTTTTTGCCATCTATATATGCAGTCTGCATAGAACGGTTAATATGAACTACTTTATTTTCAAAATCAACATCTCTCCACTGCAGTCCAGAAAATTCACCAATTCTCATACCTGTTAACAAGAGAATCTTATAGGCTTCATAATAATATTTATTCTGAACCTCATCCAAAAAAATTTTCTGTTCTTTTGGTGTCAGTACTCGACGTTCTTGACTAATATTCGCATCTTTAATTTTAATACCAATGCATGGATTAACTGGTATAATCCGATTTACGATTGCGATTTCACAACACTCTTTCAAAATTCCAAGTGCCTCTTTTACAGTTCTATATGTATACCCTTCTTCTACAAGCTGTGATGTTGCTTCCTGTATATTGATCTGTAACACATTTGCAATCCGCTTATCTCCTAAAAGCCTACAATATGTATTGCGAATCCTTCTATCATATGTCTTTCTGCTAACATCATTTTTCAACTGAGGGGCTTTACATCTGTCAAACCATTCCCGATACCACTCATTCAAAGTAATTGTGGAACACATTCCACTTGAATTCTGCTGTAACATAGCTTTTTTTACTTCGAATGTTCTTTTCAGCGTTTTCAAATCCTTGTCATATATATCTATTTTTTCGCCGCAAATTACGGCTCTTGCTTCGTATCTACCATCCTTTCTCTGACTAAATCCTTTTCCTAAATCTCGTCCTTTTAGATCTTTACCCATAATCAATATTCCTTTCGTCCTATTGACCATAAAGCAATTTCATATGTATATATTACTCCATTTTCTGCACTTATACAATTGCAAACTTATCAGATGGGAATATTATATTTTGCGCATTGCTCTAAATAGTCATCAAACTTTTTTTTATTTACATATAAACGATTTCCTAAGATAACCGTAAATTTACTAGTTGGACGTTTAAGTATCTCTCGAACCTTTGTTTCTCCCCAACCAGTATATTCACATACTTCCTTTAAACTCATTAAAATTTTTTCCATTTAATATGCATCTCCTTCTTAATGAATAAAGGCAGACATTTGCCTGCCTCCTTAGTTTTGCCACCACCATATTACATAAAAAACATTTGGATTATAATTATTCCTCCCAATGTGACACAGGGAATGATTTTTGACCACTTACCCGTTCTAACAGATGCTGCCCATTCTTTCTCCACCAAAGCAATATCAATATCTTTGACACTTTTTGCATATGGAATAATTCTCTGAAATATTACTAAAAACTCCTGCCGCTTATAATTTCCGCCTCTCACTTCAAATAGATTTTCTTCTACCAGCACCGAATTAACACAGATCTCACTTTTCCGCTTCGGATCTTCTGTGATCTGAATCAAAAAAGCCTGTTTCTTCTTATTGAATATAACGTCCGTAATATCCGAAAAATGTATCCAGCAGGACTCATATACATTTCCAACTGCCTGATAGCATTTCAAGGTCTCCTCTTCAATGGAAATCAAACTGTTTGCTACTTCTGTCACCTGCTCCTCGTATATGCTCCGTTTCTTCCATAATAGGATAGCGGTCCAAAAGAAACTGCCTGCTGCCACACACCAGCCTATATAGCAGGAATGTATTCCAAATATGACTGGAAGAAACATGCATAGGATGCCTGCTAAAAGATAGACCAGCATGAAAATCAGACAATTTAATGCCCGCTCATACGCGGTTATTTCCGCCCCCTGCTCTGGGTAAATACATATTTTTTCCATATACATTACCTCGCAGACCGGATGACACGTGAAATGATACCGATTGCTACTTCCTTTTCTTCGTCCATTCTTGTACAAATAAAATATACGTCATCCTTTTTGCGTGGCAGTAGCTGACGGTCTTCCACCGAATGAGCAATCGCATTCGTCCCAACCTGCAGGCGGATAAAAATCAAACCATCATGGATTCCCGTTACTGTTCCGATATATTTTCCCTGCTTTTTGCATGCGTAACATGTGGTATGGTCTAATGATTTTCCTTCCACCGTAATACTCAGTTTTCCACCTGCTTCCTGGATCTTGTGAATCCGCACCAGCGTCGTATCTCCTACGCGGTAATGTTCCCTGGCATCTGCCATCCACGCCTGTGCTAACTCAAACACTCTTGCAAAACACTCCAGGCCAAAGCACTCCAAACGGAGCAGATGTTCTGTAACCGCCAGGATTCTCGCTTCCACAACACTCCCTTCCTGGATCAGCGGTGCTTCACCTTCCACTTGTGGGCGGTAAAAGTTTTGCACTTTTTTCTCCATTGCCTTTTTTCGTGATGCGACCACCGAATGTGTCGCAGCATCCAGTTTTAATACGATGAAATCAATCTCACAACCAATCATGTTAGATGTGATACGGATCTTCTTGGTCATATCCCCCTCATCCTGTTCTGACAGAATGATGTTCATCTCTGTTACTGGGATCATCACACGATAGCCCTGGTAATCTGCCAAAGCCACATTCACAGTTTTTCCCTCTCCAATGGAGTGCCGCTCCATGGAGATCAGCATGCCTGTCAAAATCTTCTGCTTGAGCATGGAATTCTGTAATTCGTGCCAATTCAGATCATCGGTTTCATTGTCATTTTCATATACAGATGCTGCCAGACGATCTAACGTGATGATCTGATCCGTACCGGTCACCGGCTTGCTTACCGCTCCCTGCCCTTCTGTTCCGGAAGTTTCCTCCACCTGCAGCATCTTTTCTTCTTCTTTCAGTTCCACAATCTAGTCCTTTCTTATGATGCAGTTTATTTTTGTTGTTCCCATATTTTGTATATACTTCGATTTACCATATTCGGAAACTAGACGTTATTCTGATTCTGGAACAGCTTCTCAAAAAACGCATTCAGATTTGTGTCGGAATTCTGCTGCCCGTTGTCGCTTTCCCCTGACATTACTTCCACTTCCAGATTTTTATCTTCTACAAACGGCTTTTGTGCCTCTTTTTCTTCTGCAGCCTGTACCAGATCTTCCTCTAGCTCAACAAACTTCGGCTTCCATTCTTCTTCAAATACAGCCTGTCCATTCGGGAACCTGCCCTCTGCCGCATATTTTTCTTCCATTTTCTTTCGCTGTTTCAGCAGCATGGATCTCTGGTTCCCCCATCTCTCACTGTCTTTGACTACATAACGTTCCGGATCAGAAACGGCTTCGTGCAAAAGCGCACCCCGGCTTTTATATTCACAACCTCTTCCACTGATATCATGTCCCTGTTCATATCTCCAGACTGGTAGAAATTCCTGTGGCATGATGCGACGCAGTTTCAATGCTTCCGGATGTTTAAAAAATGGAAACTTCTTGAGCCGTATCATCTTTTCACCCCGAACAAACAAAAGCATCTCATCGGTATCAAGCCGCATAATCTCGTCCGGTGTGTATACCGGTCTCTGACCAACACCCGAATTTCTTGCCAGATCCGGCACATAGTCTGTCAGACGCACTGTTTTCAGATTTTTCCGGATGGTCTCCACCTCAATGGTTGACAGTCCGGTCAGCGCTGAAAAATATTCTGCAGTCGTGGATTCGTTGCATCCTAGAAATAACCGGAAATCACAGCCGCCGATCAGTTCTTCCCATACACCATCCGGATAACGGTTTTGGAACTGTGGAATGTTCTGAACTATCAAGACCATTCCAATATCCCGGCTTCGCGCCGTTGCCTCCTTCTGCTGGATGCTGTCAATGATTCCGATGTTGGGCATTTCATCAAGGATGAAATAGACCGGCACATCACATTTTCGTGCTGGCTGCCGGTCGGCATAAGCCATTATTTTGATAAACGCCATGGATATCATAAGGGCATTGAGCATGTTATACGTTGTCGTTGTATCAGAAGCCATGCAAAATATCGCCGTTTTCTTTTGCGCCATCCGTTCCAGATTGATCTGCTGGTAACCTGTCATCCGCTTGATTGCTTCATCCTGAAAAATTTTCAGGCGGGAACCAAGTCCCAGAATCGCATTGCCTTTATTCTGCGGCGATTGACAGAACAGGTTATAGGACTGTCTGGCAGGGTGCGTGACCGGAAGCGCAAAAAATTTTGTGTCCAGCGATGCTGCTGATTCCTGCAAAAGCATGTTATATGCTGTACTGAACTGATGCAGTTCCTTTGGCATGACTGTGACTACATATAGCACCAGGGCCTTGAGCAATACTTCCTCAATGTCGTTGAAAAATGCTTCGCTGTTAATACTTGTCGTATTCTGGATGATCGTGTGACAAATAATGTCGACGTATTCCAGCTCCTCTTCCCCACTGATCTCCTGCAGAATATCCCATCCATCCGAATTCCAACGGTTTGACAGATTCCACAGTCCAACTTCATATCCTTGGGAATACAGATAATACACCATGTCTCCGCACAGTTCCCCTTTGGGATCTGTGACACAGAAAGACTCTCCGCGTATCACGCATTGGATGATCATGTTTCTGGAAATAGCAATTGATTTAAACGATCCCTGGGAGCCCGCGACAAACAGATTTCGGTTATATGGCGAGTCACGAGGCATAGACACCACCTTTCCATCCATTGTGGTTCCCAGAATAATGCCATCCGTCTCCAATGCACTGTCTGTGATCGACAGATAGTTTTTATACTCCTCTTCGGTTGCTATCCGGCTAGTCCCATAGGTTCCCTTGGCAGAATAGGAAAAATTTCGTTCATCCTCGTTATCCCTGGAACGTCCGACCACCTTAATGTACAAGATCAGTGCCACGATCAGGATCAGGCTTGTGGCATAACCAATATGCCCCTGTCTAGTAATTACTGCTACCTTTACTGCATGAAGAATGCCAAATGACAAATCTCCCTCTGGCTTCGCTAGGATTGCCAGGCATCCGCCCGGATATAGGGCACCGCAGACAATACATAGCACTTTTACATGCGTATACTTTGTATGTTCTTTCTTTGGAATTTTTCCCCTCCACTGTGAGAATGTCTGCTGCATTTTTTCAATATAATAACGGTATCTCATATGCGCCTCCTTCTACTTTAGATATACGTCAATGAGATACCGTCAGAAACTAAACTTTCATCGAGTTGCACAAGTCAACTAGTATAAATCCAACGGCTATTCTATACTATAAGCAATAATAGAATATGCTTTGACACAACTCATTTTGCTAACTTTCAAATGAATCGAATTAATTTCAACCCAAAAGTTTGTTCTGTAATAAATTTTTTAAACTTTTTTTCATTTGTATGAAAAATATTTACTTTGACAGTTGTATATATAGTAACAGGAGTAAAAAATATGAACACTTATGATTACAACATTTCGGATATTGTAAATAAGTACAGCAGGCATGTTGCAATGCTATCGTACACTTATACCAAAAATATCGCTGATGCAGAGGATATTGCTCAAGATGTCTTTCTACAATTAATAAAAAGCAATAAGGAATTTGAAAATGAAGAACATTTACGCGCATGGCTTTTTCGCATCGCTATTAATAAAAGCAAAAACCTTTTAAAAAGTTTTTGGATTAGCCACCGCAGTGATTTTCCAACAGAAAATACTTCAATACACGAAAAAGATTATGATTTAATTCTGTCTGTTCTCGAATTAGAACCAAAGTACCGAATACCTATTCATCTTTTTTATTATGAAGGATATTCCATAAAAGAAATCAGTGCCATTCTTCATGAAAAGGAAGCTACTATCGGAACCAGGTTAGATCGCGCAAGGAAAAAATTAAAAGACAAATTAGGAAGTGATTACTATGGATCATAAAAAATATAAACATGCATTTCAGCAAATCCGTTTCTCTGAACATTTAGAAGAAGATATTCTTTCAAACCTTGAAAAACGGAATAATAAAAAAACGCGTACTAAATTATTTTCACGTGTTATTTTTACAAGTGCTGCTTCCCTATGTGCACTTACATTGATTGTTACACTTAACAGATCGGATTCTCTGGATTGCGATTTGCTATCTGAAAATTCACTTGCAGAACTAGATAACATTTCAAATATATCAGTCTGCCAGACGACTACTACTGAAAACCAGAAAGTCGAAATACCTGATCATGAAATGGTTATTCTTGATCCTGACAGTGAAATTGAAAAAAATAAAATTGTTTCTTTTTCTGGTGAAACTAATCATGCAGATAGCAATTATGAAATTGGTTATATTTATAATGGAACGTACAATAAATTAGACGGATTAAACAATACCCCATCATTTGATGAAGCATTTTGCACCACAGATACAGGAAAATACTACGTGTGCATTTCAAACTATTCTGCTCAAGAATTGTCTTTTGACACAAAACTAACAATAACTACGAATGATTTAATATACCATACTAACTCAGTATATTTATCAAAAGACAGTAGCATCACAATCCAAACTGATCTTATCAGTGAAAATTGTATTGCATATTACATTGAAAATTGTCAGACAAAAAAATTGACAAAAATTCAATCATCAACAAAAAAAGCAGCAATTAATGCAGATGGATCATACCGCATTTTTGGTATTACATCCCAAAATACTATTATTGATTTGAAAGATTGCCTTTCTATTGAGCACTCTGTTACCCAATCAGATAGTGATTCTATTATCCCATTATGTTATTGATACTGTCATATGTATGGACTATGTAAGGAGGTGAATTTATCAAATATCCAATGACAGTTTAATCATTAAATATACATCAATACCAAGGAGATCCTTTATGAAGAAAAAATTATTATCAACCCTGTTACTTGCAGGGACACTTTTAATAGGTTCTACAGTATCTGCTTACGCACAGGATGTTTCTTCCGATCCACTTCAGCCATATGAAGATCGGTTAGAAGAATTAAGCACTGAACTGGGTACTGACTTAGCAATCGTTGCTCCTGAAGATGGAACCATTGAAGATGCTATCGATTTTTATTCTAGCATGTCTATGGATGAATTTGACTCATATGTAAAAGATGCCTACGAAGAAGCGGAATCTTTAGATGTGGTTACAGAAGAATATGTATCTGAAGAGTCCTCGTCCTTGGACGTTGCACCTTTAGCCAGCATTGCTTATTATCAAAAATATTTTTACAACTCCGGAAACACCAATAACTATCTCTATGTTCGAGCATATGTAAACAGTGATACTTCAAAGTACACCGGAGAAGTATATGATATTGGCAGTGTTCAGAAATCATATCCATCATACAAATGCAAATCAGCAAGTTATAGTTTCTCCAGCAATAAAAAAACGATTACCTGCAATTACAGAGTAACGAAATATTTATCTAGCACACTAATAGAAACTACAACAAAAAATATCTCTTGCACATTTATAGCAAACGGTGGCAATATATCTGCATCTGGCAGCGTTTAATTTTTTTGAAGAAAAGTGTTGAGAGCATCATGAGATGCCCCCACACTTTTCTTTTTTGGGCAATCTTTTTCCAAATTAAGATCTATGTCATATCTTTTCAAAATCTATACTTATCAGTCCAATTTTTGCCGCCCAAAAACATGCATCCCGGATTCCCGCAATATAGGAAAGATCTGCATATCTGCCATCCAGTTTCTCTAACGTCTGGATATAAGCATCAATTTTGCTTCGTACCTCTTTTCCAAGCGGCAGATCCTCATACTCTCTTAACAGCTTCTCCAGTTTTTCCAGTTCCATCTTATAAACCGAATCTGTTTTTGCGTATTGATTCCGGGTAATATCAATCGCTTCTGCTACGGTTTTTTCCAATAATTCTTTACTTAGCATTTGTTCATTACTCCTTTTCGTTTACTCGAATATCTGTTCTATATATTTATATACGTTTTTTAAAGGAGTTTCATAACAAAAAAATCGCCACAATCGTGACGATTTACAAACTTTATTGTTTCATATTATCATTCTTTGGATTTAACTCTGAAAAGTCTGCTTCCTTTTCAACCGAAATAGCAATCACTGGATTTTTCAATCCCTTCCCATCCAAAAATGCAATCCGATCTGCAGAATAAAATTTCTGTTGTTCGAAACCTACTAAAACCATCTGCACCTCTGCTTCTGGTGGGAACTGCTCTAAATAGCGGATCAAATCCTCGTTCTGCACGTTCATCCCCCCCTTGCGCATTTCACATTCTACTTATCAAGTACCTGTTCGCAAGTATACCATATTCGGTCAGAAAACGCAAACGTACATTCGACTATTCTTTTTCCAATTTTTCCAGATATTGCTCCATGTCCTGTTTTTTCACACTAAATACCCGGATATTCTTGCCATCATTGAGCCAGTGTACAAACTGCTCCTGTTCCTCCAGACATAATATCCCTAACTGCTGCCGTTCCTGCATGATCTGCACACATGCGGGTAAATATAAGGGAAGCAATGAGACAACAGGAATCTGGAAGCGATCCCTTAACCTCTTCTTTAATCCATCCACAAGCTCTGGATGAAAAAACAGTCGCAAAAAAATTGTCCCGGCTTTTCCATTCGGGATATAATACATCCCCGCTTCCGGTGTTACGCGGTTATATGCCTGGTTTCGGTGAAACAGACGATACTCCTGTTCTTTGACATAATTTTCCATGATGATCTGCTCCATATCCGTCCCAAAGATGATCTGCCTTGCTGTTCCCATCTTCCCCCATAATTTAAACAACGTTGTCTGTGTATTTTCTTCCACCGCTTTCATCCACTTGATATTGCGGTCTTCCATATTGTACAGCAAAATTGACTCCTGCTGGAAGATCAGTATCCCGCACAGTTTGCTCCCCCTGTTTTCGTCGCTTTTCCCTTTGATCTCGTATGGCGCATAATAGACCGGAGCTGTGTCTGCCTGTTCCCGCTGGTTCGATAACGTTTCCTTCTTTTTGGGTTCATAGAACACCCCTGCCAGATACATATTATAGATTACCTGACTGATGGTTGCCCTCCGATATGACTTTTCCTCATTGACCGCCAACTGTCTTGCTTCATAACGCGCCATAATCCCAGGCACATCTTCCACAATCTGCATGACAGCATTCTTTTTAATATGAAGGGTACGGGGATGACAACCAAATATGGTCTCTGCCTCACCTTTTTCCTTCATCTGCTGCATCATTTTTTTGTAATATGGTTTACTTCCACAAAGCTCCATGCAGATTTCCTTTTTGATTTCCCCGCCGGACATTGCCATGATGAGCAATATGCGACGTCGGATGGATTGTTCTGTCATTTATGTATTTCCTCAAAATATCAGGGTGGTTTACGGCGGCGGTGAAAGTTCTCCCTGTGGATAATTTCTCCCGTCAGGTGGTTCATCTTTTTGCAATTTCCGAACTACCGCCGCCTAACCTGGTTCGCTCCATTTCCTCACTGCTCAGTTAAATGCTGGTTTTCACACCTTTTTTAAGGGTATCTTTTCCAAAATAAATTTCTGACAAAAAGATACCCTACATTTCACAGGCAAAATCAATCCCAAAACTTTTGAATACATGCCTTTGGTGCCAGGTATAAACAGGTCTCATTTTTGTTCTGATCCGTAGTATTACAGGTCAGGAAAATATTTAGCTCAGTGCCCCGATCCGAATCAATATAGCCTAAAAAGTGAAGCAGGTCGATTGCCTGTTTAAGCTCTACGTTATCGGAATCCCGCACCATCTCCGCGGAACGGTAAGAATGTTCAACGATCAGAACTGCCCCATCTTTCCAGTGTTCTTTTAAGCGGCTAAAACGTTTCGGATCTTCTACGGCATACTGGTACAGAGCCTGGCGGAGTGTATACATAAAAACACATTCCGGCTTGGCTTTCCGGTGAGGAAGCAGCTCCGGGATCTGGATCTTGAGTATCTGATCCTTTTGTGTCACTGAAATATCCCACAAATTCATCTCATAGATATACTGTCTCGTCGCATACTGTTTGTTTACCTGGCTGATGGCAGTATATAAATTTCCGATCCCATTCGGGTTTTTCAAAAAACTCTGTCTCATACGGCAAGCCAGCGTCTCTACTTCTCTTAAACAGTATTCCATTTCTGCAAGTTCTGCTTCATTCTTTGATCCTGGCAAACACTTCTCTGTCTTGCCCGGATGCCGGCGTTCCTCCTGTACGGATATACCTTGTAATAACTGCTCCATAAATTCATTGTCATACATCGCGTTTCCTCCTGTTTTCTTCCTTATAATTACAGACCAATTACAAGATACTTGTTCTGTAATTAATGCGTTCTCTATTTTTGTCATACTTCGTATACATTAGATATACGGCGATTTTCTATTTTGGGAAACTAACAGAATCTAACAATCTCTTCTTGCTGAAATGCATATTATATTATACAATTAATGTAGTTGTTAATCTTTTGAGAAGGGAGAAGGGAATGGAATCAATCATCATTAAACCGGAGCGTGTGTTTCAAGAGGGGTATCGCTATTACATAAGCTACATCACGCATCCGGTAAAATGGAAATCCGCATTGCGGAAATGGTATTTTATTAAGTATGTCCGGGATTTGGATCTGTTCAGTTTTGAACGACAGCATTATCCTTACAACCTGGTATTTGTGTGCTGCAATCCACCAGAACAGGTTGCCGCCATACAAGCTGACTTTGAACACCGGTACTTTCAGTATATGAAAACCGGTGATATTGACGGGCTCATTGCTTTGCGGACAGAACGGCATGACTATCCCTGCTAGACTTTCGCCATTCCATACAGGCAAAAAAAAGACGGATGCCATAGGAATTTTCCTTCCTATAACAACCGTCTTTTTTCATGAATATATTTTATTTTTCTATCACATTTTCCATATGATAATTTGATAGATTCATCTCTCATCACTCACTTATGACAACACCTTCTTCCTTTATATTTTTATAAAAAGGTAAGGTATCTACCCAATATTCATACTGCTGCTTTTCCTTAATGATAGGCGCAATATCAATACCGGTATCCATTTCTATTTCAAATGCAAGATCATAAATGCTGTTCTTTATCTGTCTGATTTCATCTTCTGACATCTTGACCAGAATCATAATATCAACATCTGAATTATCGTGATATGTTCCTCTGGCATAAGAACCATACAGAACAACCCGAACCAGACGTTCGCCTAACATACGTTTTAATTCTCTTGAAAATTGGAATACTACATGATTTACTGCTTCTGGCATATTGTCATTCACATCCTTCCTGTTATGTTTTAATTATATCTTGCCATAACGCCAAAGTCATTACATGATATGAAAATTTACAGCGCATCATATCCAAAAACATCCCACAGGCTCTGCTGTTCCAATTTCATCCGCTTGCAGCGCTTTACGGTTGAGACGGAGCATCCACACTCTTTTGCAGTTTCTGTCACACTCCGTTCCTGTGCCGTCGCCCAGATGTCGATTTTTGAAGGATCTTTCTTCCAATTTGGCATTTCCAATGCATGAAATGCCTCATTGACGCTATAACCCTTGAGAATCGCAAGGCATAGGGCATAATACCCTTCCTTGATTTTATCTTCCATAGTTTTCACCCCCGCCAAAGAACCCATTGCAATTCTCTGTATCATACTGTACGCGCGTATACACAGCGGTATTTCCTACCATAATAGGATTTTGCCCGCTATCCTGGCATGACATCATACCTGTCTGGCAATATGGTGCTGACAGTCCTGTTCCAAGTTCTGGCAGTGCTTCTGCTCCATCCTGCTGTGTATAACAGTCTGCACTTACAGGAGCTTCTGAATAATTGTCGTGTTCATCCCATTCATGGCTCTCCTCTGGTGGCAGGTCATATCCAATCATGCTCAGTGCCCTCGCTACTGCTGCTGTCTCTGCACTTTCCAAAAAGTAGTGCCCCGCCGCATGTGCATCACTCCATACGCGCATGGCATGAGCTGTTGCCAACACTTCTCCTTCATTCTCGATCGTTGCCTTGACGATCGCCTGATACGGCGTCATAAGCAGTAGTTCTTTTCGGATCAGCATCTGTGGCATTTCCCGTCTGGCCCATGCGATCCGAAAGCCTGCCTTAAGATAAAAACTGCCATCATCCAGCATGATTTTTCTCTTACATGGATCATCACCCAGATCCTCACTGTAAACGCTGTAACCGGCATCTGACAACGCCCTTCCGATTGCGACTGTTTCCGCGCACTCGAAAAAAGAGGGCTCCTGTGGTTCACATCTCCGTTGGGAATAAGCTTCCGCAAGAAGTGTCGCATCATCACGATACACCTCTGCCTTTATCAATACGGACTCCACGAATCCAGGATTGTTATTCTGGCGGTCAAACCGCATCAGACTGGTACGGATCTTCCCTTTTGGATATTTCTGATAAAATTCCGAAATCCGGAATTTAACCGGCAGATACTGGGAGCCATCTTCCAATATAATTCTTCCCATCTTTCTTCCTTTCTTATTAAAAATAAGAAGCGGCTACATAATACAACCGCTTCTCTGACCATTTTCTATGAGTGATATGGTAAGGCTTCATCCATACCATTTGGGATTGGCATAAACCCGTTCCCATTTGGAATCATGATACCAGGCTCATTTGCATTTGGAGCCATCCCCTGGGCCTGGTTCTGTGTGTAGCCACCCTGGTTTCCACCATAATAGCTTCCCTGGTTTTGGTTTTGTGGCATATAGCCACTATTTGCGGGCATTCCCGCATTAGCTCCATAACCATTGTTTTGCATCGGGGCAGCACCTGCCATGCCATTTGGTGGCAGCTGCATGTTATTTGGACCGGTCTGATAACCGTTTTGCTGCTGTGCATAAGCTCCATACCCCTGATTATTTGGCATCACATTCCCAGGCATTGTGTTCTCCTGCTTCGGACCGGCAAACGAGGTATCTTCTACCACGATCTCCGTTGTCGTGACCTTCTGGTTTTCATTGTTAACATAACTGCCTGTCTGCAGCCGCCCCGAAATACAGATCTGGGTTCCTTTGTGTAAATACCGCTCCGCAAATTCAGCACTTTTGCCAAAAACGACACAGCTAAAAAAATCTGCTGCCGCCTCTCCCTGCTTTTTACTCTTTCGCGCCACTGCCAGACGATACCTTGCGATCGCCATCGCATTTCCATTCTTGGAATAACTGATCTTGGGATCTCCCACCAGTCTTCCCATCATTACAACCTTGTTCATTTTTTCCTCACTTTCTGCCTTACGGCTACATTTCTATTACAAAACCTGTATCTTCAGGATTTTGCCGAAAAATAAAAAAACAGCACAACACAGACCATTTCTGATCCATGCATGCTGTTTAACCATGCTTTCGCATTTTATATACTTGCCTAATTGGCATGTAAGACTTCTATATTATAATATATACGCCGTTTTTTCTCTCGCGGAAACTTCATATATGCTTCCGGTCATCACAGATGCAGCATATCATATTGATTACTGCCAGGATAAGGTACACCGGGCTTCCAAAGCAATCCGATAATGTCTTTAGATTCCCTACCAAAAACCATATCCCGATCTGCATCAGGCACAAAAGAAACAGTATGATCCCGATGCAACGTACAAAAAGCAGCGTGTTTTTCCACTGTACAGACAGTGTTTTTCGGAAGCCTGCCAGCACTGGAACCATGCTGCAGCACAGATATGTAATGGTCAGTAGTTTCAGTACGTTTTCCGATACCTGTATCATCTCAAGGTACGTCTGGATCATCACTTAGTGCACCACCTTTCCGATAATGTCCTCACAGCTCATACAGCCAAAACTTCTGGAGTCCATGGAATGCTCCCGGTTATCCCCAAGCAGGTATACCGATCCGTCCGGGACCGTCTGTGCCGGAATATCCGAGGTTTTTCCCACTGTATGATCGGATTCTGATATTTTCTGCCCGTTGACATATAACTGTCCATACTTACAGGACACCACATCTCCACCAATGGCAATGATCCGTTTGAGCAATATGGTCTTTTCTTCTCCGGCACTATATTTCACACCTACCACATCGCCCCGGTTATATTCCTTCCCACGAAGGAGTAAGATAAACTGTCCATCCTGATAGGTTGGACGCATGGAAGCCCCCTGTACCTGACCGATCCACACATGCTGCATCAGCGCACAAAATACAAACAGTACAAGAAGGAGTTCCCCCGCATAACGGATCATCCGCTTTAATGCCTGTATTTTTCTTTCTTCCAGCTCCTGCTCCCGGCTCAGTTCTGCCATATGTTCCCTGACCGTTTTTATCAGCTCTTTCCCTCTCGCAAAAAGCCCTGTCAGCCATTCCATCCACTGCTTCTTTTTCTCTTGTAATTTTTTTCTCATCTGCCCTCACTTATCTGACAGACTTGCGATCACAGCCGGAAGAAGAAGCAGAAAAACAAATCGACCCCTTCTTTGAGGAAATGTCCCATCCGTTTTTCCGTCCGTTTTAAAAATTCTTTATCCGCCTGATCCAGTGCTGCCATTTTCTTTACCTCGTCTAATAATTTCATATCCATGTACTCTCCATTTCTCATTAATCTTCCATATCCCAGGCACCAAGGGATGCAGCGATCGCATCCAGGTCCTCTTCATTGAGTGCTTCCACTTCTGGTGCATACACAACCGGCTCTGGCTTTGGAATCGCTTTCTGGTCTGCTTTTTTCTCCTGCCGCTTATCTTCTCTTTGCTCCTGCCCATTCATTTCCGGTACAACTTCGATACGCTCCAATTCCCCAAGTCCCAACAGTTGCTTTTTCTCACGCAGGTACAGATCCAGTGCTTCCGCGATCACATGTGCCTTCGCACGCGTACCACAGCGGTTTAAGAATGCCGCTGCCTGGCAGTGTCCGGCGATCGTGCTGTTAAACCGGATCGTAAACTGATAGGGATTCTTTTTCATGATTGCTCACCCTTCTTTTTTTGCATCACCTGATACAACAATTTATATCCATGTACGTTTCCTTTAATATCCTCCAGAAACATATATCTGCCAAGCAATGGGGATTTCTCAATATATTTTTTCAGAAGGATCGCTCCACCGCCTAAGAACACCACGAAGGAATGTTTCAGGTCAATCTGAAATTCACGAAAAGAGGATAACAGACTGTCTACAAATGCCTGTGCTTCTTCTTCCACCAGTGTAATGATCTCCTCATCATACAGACTGGTGTCCCCACTTAAAATGGCATCCACATCGCTCTCTTCGATGATCGCGTCAAACTTTTTTAAGCACTTTTTATGTATGGTCTGATATAAAAGAGTCAATCCCTGCTCTAGGGAATCCGTATGCTCGATGTCAATCGTGCCACGCACCATGGTCAGATAATCCGTTGTGAATCCACCGATATCAATCCCAACAACGCGTGGGTATGGCTTAATTTGTGTAAAAACCGTCATAATGGCAGCATAACATTGCGCATATACATACACTTTCGTAATCTTCACCCGCCACGTTCTACCCTTATACCACACGTATTGCGCCTCCGATGTTTTAAAATAAGCTTTAAAATTGTCTTTTAGGTGGGCATCTTCCATATGGGCAGGCGGTAATCCTCCAAGCATGGTAATGTAATAGGTTTTATCCGGGTCATAGGCAATCTCATTATGGCTTTCCATATAGTCCAGTTCTTTTGCAATCCCCATCATTGCCAAAACGAAGTAACGCTCTGTTTCTGACTTGTCCCTTAAATATTCCTGCCGCTTATTTGTCAGCACATAATATCTGCCCCGGTATCTGATATAATCTTCCGGACGGGCAGTTGCAGGAATAGTGGTCTGTGCCACCACGCCCGAAATAGAAATTGAATGATCTGTTTTGACCTGTTTGTTTCCTGTGTCGATTGCGATTTCCATCTCATGTTCCTCCTTATCTTACGTTGTAATTATCCTGTAATTACATGTCTCTATTTATATATACGGATTTGGGATGTGTTTCATAACAAATATTTCTATTTTTCGACATTATTTTCAATCGCTTCCATACACACAAACAGTTCGGTCACCATCTCGCCAAGCCATTCCAGGGAGATATCCCGGTACTCCTGCCCGTTTTCCTTCCCATCTTCGATATAACAGCACCGTTTTCCCTCTTTCTCATATAGTTTGATCTTTAATTCCATTTATCTGCTCCTCTCGCTTTTTTCTTCTGTCCACTTTTTCAGTATAAAAAAATGCAGCCGCCACAAAATATATGCAGCGGCCGCAAACTTTCTAGTTCACATGATTCTTCTTCCTGTTTCGTGCCAGCAGGGCGATTCCGCCAACAGCCGCCAGGATACCCACGATCATAAGTACATACATGCTTTCTGTGTTTCCTCCGGTCATCGGCATGGTAAGCACTGCTGAATTTCCAATTTCAAATGTCAGGTCATAAAAACAATACTTCTGTGCCGCCTCATCCCAGACTGCCTGTGACAGATCTGCTCCACGCTGTTGTGCTTCCTCTACGGTAAGCTCCATCGGCAAGGTGACGGTGATATTATCCTTCAGGAGATTTTTCCCGTCTGCTGTCTTAATCTCTGTGATCACATAATCCTGTGGAATCAGTCCTTCCCAACAGATTTTGCCGTCTGCATCGGTACTTGCAATATGCTCATCCCCTTCATCCACGCCGACCAGCCGGAATGATACCCCGGATAACGGGATCTGCTTCTCATTCGCACTCTTCTTGTAGATCGTAATGGAGCCGTACTGTGTCTCATCATAGGCTTCGATCTTCGGATTTTCTGCCAGGATACTTCCACTGCCAACGACTTCTCCCTGATAGATCTGTGGTGCCACACCATTTTTTTCCTGTCTGATCACCAGTTTCAGTCCGGTTGTCACATCCGTTTTTGTCTCTTCCTGTCCAGTAAAATACATGATTCCAGATAACTGGTAATGCACCGGTGCAGATATCTCCTTACAGGTATAGGTTCCAATCGGGAAAACAATCGCTCCATCATGCTCATACAGATCATCGGACTGTAAAGTTCTGCCATCCTGCATCTGGTAAGTCGTAAGCAGGTATTCTTTATCCGTTGCTGAAAATGTTCCGGTCTCATCCGTCCGATAATACCATTTCTTTGCAGGTGTTCCGTCTGTTGCTCCATTCACGTTCTCATAATATGCAATCTCAAATATGGCACCTGACAGGGCAGCATTTCCCGGTGCCTCTGCCGAATGTGAGCCAAGATCTAATTTCTGCAATGATAAGTCAAATGGATTACTTGCCGGCTCTTCCTTACAGCTAACCGTTGTTGTCTCTAAAGATTTCACCGTTGCGGCATGGATTCCAGCCGGAAGGTTCTCTTCCTGCTCGTTGCAGAGCAGGTACCCGTCAGATGCGGTCAACTCTTTCACATAATAGGTTCCTCTCCGAAGCGTCACTGTATTGGAGCTTCCATCCTCTTTCGTCGTCAGCGTCTCCACGCGGTTTGCATCCTGCACGGCATCTTCGACAGACTGATATACCCCGTATACAGCGCCTTTAATGTTATAACAATCATTCTCTTTTGAAAACGCTTCATCTGAAGAAGCTTTTTTCAGTGTCAAAAATCCCTTTTCCGGTTCATCCGCATAGTCGATCTCCACTGCATGGGTGTTTAAAGAAAACGTCTGTTCCCAGACCTCTTCGTTACGTTCATATCCTTTCGGTGCCTTCACTTCTTCCACCTTCCATGTATGGGTTGTCCCCTCTTTTAATGCTTTGAGTTTGTCATTCACAGAAGCAAGGACACTCTGTTTTGCCTTATTGTAAGCATTGCTCCAGTTTTTATAATCCAGTACCGGCTCATAGGCTTCTGCATAGTCGGTCCACAGAACATTACCCCTCCAGTGGTAAGCCGCTTTTCCGTCTGCATCCGTAGTCACCGTTGCCACCTGTTTTCCATCCATGGAAACGGCAAATTCAGCGCCAGCCAATGCTGCACCCGTATCAGAATCCGCCTTTGTGATATGAATATCCAGAGACGGTGCCACTTTCTCCCGCGCCTTGTAATGTGCCCGCAGGTAAGAAGTCCGGGTAAATACCACCCGGATGGCACCATAAGTTGGTGTAATGGCACTGGTCCATGTGCTGACGGACTGGTGCCCGGTTCTGGTATAAATCAGAAATGGTTCACTGCTATTCGGGATCGCATTTTTATAATAATGGATCGTCGTGGATTTTCCTGCCATCGACGCATTTGAACCAATCCAGATACCGACATTGCTGCCATCCCATCCTTTGGATACCGTTACACCAGTCTGTCCGACAAAGGAAGTATCATTCACTACCCCGTTGGTATCCTTGAGCCAATACGACTGTCCAGCAGTGGCATACACCGTCCATCCATCAAAAGAAGGCAGCTTGTTGTAAGAATAAAACCGGTTCCAGACATCCGCAATGGCAGCATCCACCTTGGCTTTGGTGTTTAAGTGCCCGCAGTTATGTGCGGTATTCCTTGCCCCGTCCGTTAAAACGTATCGACCGTAATTTGCCGGACTTTCATTTTCCTTGATCTCGGACCAGATCAAGTTTTGGACAAGAACGTAACTGCATAGCCAATCATCACCATAATAGCTTTTTGCCAAATAAACTGCTTTTGTCAGGTTGTTCGTCTTTTTGTAGCTCCAGCCGTACTTATCCATCAGCCATTGCGCCGCATCTCCGTTCAGCCCGTAAGTGCCACCGGAAGCTCCGATGTTGACGGAAGGTTCAATACACCATGCCAACTGATCACCAAGCATCAAATAGGATTCCGTACAATCCCAACTTCCGTCCTTGTGATAACAGGAGAACTGGTTCTCATATTTGGTAAGGGTTGCACTGCTTGCAGCCCGACTAATCGCATGCTCCGCACTGTTCATGGTTGCTGCCAGCGGTGTATCGGCACCGGCCATGGAAAATATTTCTTCCGGAAGCACAGTATCGGGACCCGCTGTATCCGCAGCATCATTTTCCGACACAAATGCCCCGGTTACCGTTACATCATCTTCCGGCATGACAAAGAGCATGGTATCCGGATATGCTCCATCCGTTACCGCCGCCCCATCCGTATCCGTAACGGCAAGTGCTGTCCCCTCACTGGTTGCTACGATAAGGGACTCTAAGTGATAGCCCTCCTGTGGGGTAACCTGCAGATGGATCTGGTCTCCTGCCTGCAGATTGTCATCTTCCTTGAGTGCAATACTGCCATGTTCCACATGTGCAATCCGGACGGTATAACATGCTGCCTTCTCTTCTGCCGCCATTGCCGGAACAGATAACAGTTCCAGGCATACGCTCAAAAGCACCGTCATACACACCAGCAGGATGGCAAGCATCCGGACAGGTATCTTTTTCATACGCATTTTTTACATCGCCTCCTTACTGTGCACAGCCGCCGCTAAAATAATAGCCGTATGCATGACCGTTATAATCGAATTTGACGTTGCCGCCCTGCACATACCAGATACCATTTTCATTCTGAACGGCACCGTTATAATTGAAATTCACTTTTCCATCCTGCAGATACCACCAGCCAGCATCATTTTTTGCCAATCCAGTATAGTTAAAATCGACCACGCCATCGCGGATCATCCACCAGCCGTTTTTATTATTTGCAATGGTGTTCGCAGATGCGTCAAACACCCCGTTTTTCACATAGATCCATCCTGCATCCAGTGTGATCCCAATGGTATCTTTCACGACTTCTGTTTTCGTGGTCGTTACCACACCATTATCCGCCCAGAAGATCCCATTCTCGTTTGCGACCAGTCCGCTATAAGACAGGTCCGCTTTTCCATCCCGTAAAAACAGCCATCCTTTACTGCTGTTTTTTGCCGTTTCATTTTCCGATACCTGTAATCTTCCGTTAGAAAACTGATACCATCCGCCATCATCCAACTGGATCAGACCATTGGTGTCCTGTTTCCAGCCGCCCTTCATATGCCACCAGCCCTCCCAGTTTGGAACAAGCAGGGAACCGGTATTTTTCTGCACGATGCCCCGGTCGATATAGCCAAGTACACCGGTACTGCTTTTTGGCAGGACCAGTGACGGCATGGTTGCATCTGTTTTATCCGTATCATATACATACTGATCTTTATCATTAATGTCCTGTGACACCTCTTTCCAGGTCACGCTGGCTTCCTTGATCGTCGCTGCCTGTGCAGGCACCAACGAAGCTGCCATGGCGCACACCATCAGACCAGTAAAAAACAGCCTCTTTGCTCTCTGTCTCACGCTTTGTTCCTCCTTTGTTTTTTTCTCAAGTGCTTTCCTGTCTGCACACAGGCCATGCAGATACAGCCAAGGATCAGGCACACACCGATCCTCCGGCACCAAAGTTCCCTTTGGATATCCGGTGTGGAAGCATCCTCTATCGGTTGCTCCTCTCTCTTTTCGTCTCCACTTTCTGTTACAGTAAAAGATCCCTGTCCGCTTTCCGTCCGCACACAATACACCACGTACCGGGATGCCCCATGGGATCTATAAGGATGACAGGTGATCAGGGTGAGCATGTCACGTCCCTCCTGGATCTTTAACCTTTCACTGTCAGTCGGTGCGATCACCTCACAGGCTTCCACCTCATAGGTAAGCGTTTCCCATGGATTTTCCACAAAGACCGCATCCCCTGGTTGGAGCTTTTCGATCTCCTTAAAATACTTGCCGTTTTTCCACCCTCGGTGTGCCGCAATCACGCTGTTGGTATTTTCCCCGCCAATCGGCAGGGATGTTCCACCAAGCACTGCTGCACCAAGATTTAAATGCGCATCGGTCGCTCCCACATAGAGCAGCAGGGTACAGTCCATAGCAGGGATAGAAAGAATGCCGATCGGCTCCCTAGCATCCGGGAAAAAATCCGGAACCACCTTCACCGCTTCGGCATTCCGAAATGCAGCCTGCTCCGTCTCAAAAAGCGTCTCATTATAGGCTTTGCTCTGCTCTAATACCGTCTCCGTCCATACGGTATCCTCATTTTCCGCTTCCTGTTGCATGTCAGATATAGATACTTCCGATTGAAACTGCCGGATCACCTGCTCCTGTTGGTGTTTTGTCCGGACAGCACTCCAATCCGGATAGAAATACACGCCTGCACCAAGTGCTATGAGCAGGATGCCACACAGCAGCCGCGTTTTCATTGCTCCCTCACTTTCTGTCTGTGCCGACTTAAGATCCGAATCATGACACCTGCACCGCCTGCTATACCGAAACCAAGTAACAGGGCATTAAGGTAAGCATGCCTCCAGGTAGAACTAACCTTGTCCTCTGTCTCCTGTCCGCTTGCTATCTCATAGGTCCGCTCTCCGGTGACCACCAGCCGATGCGTATTGATGCCATAGGGCGTGCAGGTGACAAGGGACACCAGATCCCTGTCTTTTTCTGGTACCAGTGCCTGGGTATCTTCCGGCAGGATCACTGCCATGTCGCACACCTGATACGTCAGCGTCTCATCCAGCACGTGGATCAAAAACAGATCCCCGGTTTCAAGATCTGAAAGGTCACTGAACATCTGTGCCCGGTTCATGCCGGAATGTGCCGAGATCACCGGACGGTTCCCGGCGCCGCCAACTGGCAGCGCCGTACCTTCCATATGTCCGGCTCCCCGCTGTAACACTTCTGCTGAAGTCGTGTGATATACTGGCAGATATACATGAAGCTTTGGAATCTCCACAAAAGCGAAGATACCGGAGTCATCCAGTGCTAACTGGGAGGCATAGGGAAGCTCCGGTTTCTCCACGATCTGGGTTCCGGTAAAAGGATCGGACAGGGTTATGTGTGCTTCCGACAGCCACGCATTGTATGCAATGGCATTCTGCATAAGTTCCTCTGTCACATCCGACTGCTCTTTTGCTTCTGCCGCATAGACTGCTACACTGGACTGTGTATGAACCCGGTAACACCAGTCACTGATCCATGGATAGCCGACCAAGCCAATCCCACCAAGGATCAGCAGGATTGCTGCCACCCTTTTTTTCCATTTTTGTTTCATTTCTTCTTGAGATTGATGTGGAGTTCTCTTTTACGGGTAACAAGGTAACAACCGCCTGCCACTGCAACCACGCCAATGATCGTGACCAGATACAGTCCCTTACCGCCGGTCTGTGGTAATAAAAATCCTTTCGTGTTATTGACGGTCAGCAGGACTTTTGCGTTATCTTCTGTCATTGCCGCATCCTTTTTATCGACTGTTGCGGATGCCGGTTTGATCGCCCCTACATACAAATCAGTCTTTCCGATGGTCCGTCCATTTGCAACCTCACTATTAGGAGCTCCTGCTGCAACCTGAAGCAGTTCATCCAACTGGTTTGTGACCAGATTGCCATTTTCGTCATAAATTCCACCATGGTAATTTTTGACGATTTCAGCCGCAGCTTCGGCATCCATTCCGGTAACACCCGCGACGGAGGCGATTACATCCCGGTCTGTTGCGGTAATGTCTACTACGATCTGGTCTTTCAGCAAGTTGTAACCATCGTCCGTAGCTACTTCCGTCAACTGGTATTCATCTGCCTCTGTTCCATTGACCAGGATCTTTCCGGTCTCGGCATTCGGGATAAACGTGGTTGCTTTTGTTTCATTGGTTGTTTTTCCGGTCACATAATACACGCCATCTTCGGTTTCTGACGGTTCTGCCACAACATAGTACGCATCCGAAGCGTTATACAATTTGAACTGCACATTCTCGTAATGACCTTTTTTGTCTGAAAATGTCTTTGTGAGGTCTAATCCATAAGAGTACACATAATTTTTATCTTCCAGCATGTTATAGTAACCGTCCGATGTCCTGCTCCAGACCAGATTGACATCGTTTGGATTTCCTTCATCGCCCAAGACGACGGAATCATCCGAATGGACTGTTGCCGTATAATAAGCCACCATGTAATAATCTGATAATCCATCCAGATCATCTGCCCCCTCCGGGTTATTGGTTCCGGTTCCATTGATTACATTTAAACCGGCTTCCGTAAAAGAGAGTTTCAGGCATGTGGAACCGTCCGTCGTCACTGCTCCGGTATCCGGGTCCTGCACCGTCACATCGACATACTCCTGGGAATAATCCCCGGAAGAAAGGTTCCAGAGTAATACGGCATTCTTGGTATTATTCGCATTTGCGTCCTCAGAATTATCGTAAAATGCGATCTTCAGATCCCTGTTGTATGAAATGCCTTTAGACAAGGTATCTGTAAAGGTATATTCGCTGAGGAACGTTGCCTTGGAACTGATATGCGGTAATTTGGAAACTAAAATATAGTCCAGCACATCCCCTTCCGATGCGGTCGTTGTGTCCCGGTAAGCAAAATCTTCACTGCAACCTGCACCGCCTTTACCTGCAGTTACGCCATCCGCAGTATATCCTCCGCGGTTAGCCACATATTTTTCTGCATTGATATCTTCCGTATTCTTGGCATTGGTGTCCTTATTAAATACAACCAGGGAATCCGAATCATTACGTGAGATATAATCAGATCCGGTATGTACGGTCATGTTCTTATCTGTTTTGGATGCTACACCGGAAGCTTCTGAGATCGTATTGCTGTAAGCATTGCGGACACTCTTATCCAGTGTTGGGTTGCCGGTCTGATTTTTCGGATAAACGACCATATCATACAGCCAGGATTCCCCGCCGGACTCATGTGCCTGTGTGCCATCCGCACTTCCAGAATTGGTCACCCCATCTTCCGCATGGCTTCCATTACTCACATAGCTGACGCCGTCCTCACTGGTCTGGGCGCTGGTATTCGTAAATGGCAACTGCACGAACCATGGATTGACGGTCTCCACTACCTGCTCCGGAACCTCTGTCTCCACAAACAGGTATAAGCCAAGCTGCAGATCCTCCGCATGGGTATAGCCGTTCTTATCTGTCTTTGGAAGATTGACAACTCCTGCTTTTGTTTTCTGATCCGTTGTGGAATCTTCCGTACCATAATCATACAGGTAAGACTCCAGCGCATTTTTTGCTGCCACATTATCTTCTTTTAACAGAGCTTCCATGGCATCCGCAATCTTCTGGCTTGTCACATGGTAGACGCCGGTGTTATGGCAGGGATTTGCTTCCTTTTCGCCTGTCATGTCAACGTTATCTTTTCCTGTAAGTCCAAGGATCTTTGCCAGTTCTGTCGGAATCTCATAAACAAGCTCAATGGTCGTTCCGGTGCCCTCCTGCACACTGTGTGTCTCCACGTTTCCAACACGCAGGTAAGAAAACTGCACCCCTTCGATTGCATAATCCTTTAAGGCACTTTCCACTCTGCTGTCTGCTTCTCCGGTTGCCTTATAAGTCCCCGCCTTATAATCGCCTGCTGCCTCCGCCGCAGTAATGTCGTATTTATATATGGAGATAGATCCTGTTTTTGATTCATCGATGATATCCGCATTCAGCAAATCGTTCTTGGTTGCCGTATTATTGGTAGTCACAGCCGATGTTGCTGCATACACAGTCGATGATACCGGTGCCAATGCCAACAGACCTGCAACAGCAACGACACCCATGCGTTTTCCATGCTTTAAAAATTTGATATAGCTCATTCTCTCATCTGACGGATGATTCCGCCTGCTCCTTTCCGCTCTTGATTTTTCTCAAAAGTTGTTTCTTTTTCCGTATGGCCATACGCTTTCCCCTTGGGGGATCTGCAGAGTAGAGCATCCCATCATGCTGTCCCTCTATCTCTACCTGCTATTATTGATATACGTCGATTGCAAATTTGAGACAACTAAAAAAAGCAGGCAGCCTTCGCTACCTGCTAGTATTTATATACATCCAGAATATATATTTATTTCTGTCTAAAATGCTTGCTTATTTTTTATAATATATCACCTTCTACTTATAATTCATTTCTTTCAAATGTAAATTCAAATATTTTTTATAATCCCAATTTTGAGTCTGCATTTTCTTTAAAAATATTGGTGTTAATGCACAACCATTTCCATAAATTTCAAATTCATTTTTATGATTTAAAATTTTCCCAAAATTAACTCCTTTCCCCAAAATATTTTTCTTTATTTCTTCGTACCATTTTTCAAATTCTGTCACAGCTTTTGCATATTCTAATCCGCTTGTATAAAATTCACTTTGCAGTTGTTCTATTTTACATAAAACATTTTTCCGTTTTCTGTAAAAATAATTAAAAAAGTTTTCAATTACAAAGCTTGATTCTAAAGTATTTTGTATAAACTCAAAATACATTTTATCCAATTCCAGTGCTTTTTGAATTAATATTTTCTTCCTTTTTCCTGGACTAAAAAAAACTATTTCTTCAGTTAATTGTTCTATATCAAAAATGTCCTTTTCAAATATCTCACGATAGTCATAAAAAGCCGACACCAATTCAAAATCTGTACATAAAAATAATTGCTCTACCTTAGCATATAAATATTCTTTTTTACAATCGTTTTCCAATATGTCTTTTTTCTTATCTTCAGATAATTCTTCCCAAAACCATTCCTTATATTTTTCCGCACTATCATGATGAAATTCATAATATCGATTATAATTTCTTTTTAATATTTCCTTTTTCTTCTTATCACTATAATATTTATTGTTCTTAATTTCTTCTTGTGCCTGAAGTTTGTATGCATTTTCAGCATATTCTTTATAAGCACTTACTTTTATATCCTCTTGGTCATTTTCAAATATAGAAACAGTTGTTATCTCATTTAATTTTTTCACATATTCTCTTTGAATTTTAACTAATTGATATATATTTTCCTTTAATTGGATTCTATATTCAACCCAATAAATTAAAAAAGTAACGATTGCACTACCAAATATACCTGATGAAACCATCTCTATACAAGACTTCGTCACTTCGCCTGGTTGTTTAAGCAACCATTGATAAATATTTCCAATAACATCAAATCTAAAAATTCCTTTAAAAAATACATTCCTATTAACCCCTACAACGGCATCAAAAATTAATCCACATATAAAAAAATCATTTTTACATTCCACATATACCCAAAATGATACAATAATTGCTATAACAGCAAACCGCATCGCTCCCACTTTACTTTTCATCTTTAATATCCTCGCTAAACATTCATCTTACACCATATCTACACAAATTTAATTTCTGAAGTCCCCATCTTACAATATTTCTATTTTTCAGGTTATACATCTGGTTTCTTAATTACTTTAACAATTTTTTCACTATTCACAAAAAAAAAGAATACTTTGCCTATTCACAAAGTATTCTCATCAGCCTATTCATTCATTTATTGTTGAGGAAATTGTTGAATCTTTTATCTTATTATTATCCCCAATAGACACACTACGATCGTTGTATATTATCACTTGAATATGCTTTATTATCTCATTTAGTTCTTCCTCATTTTTACTGTCCGTATCTATGTCTAATTCGTCTAAATTTCCAAACTCTTTTTCAAGATAACATAGAATATCTAATAGAATACTTTCAACTTTGGAAAAAATATTTAAAATCTGTGGCATATTCAATTCTACACTTGCCGATGTAATTATCATATGTAAATCATTATTACACATAGCTATATATGGATAAAAGTCAGCCGAAATACCTCGTGCTAAAAATTTCTCCTCACCATTATCAGCCACCATACATTTTAACGCTTGAATTCCTTGTGTTATATCAGTAATCAAAATAGATTTTTTCGTTTCATCAGGCATATCTCCTAATGGTAGTGGCACATGCTTATATATCATATGCGCAGCCATAGAACCTTTAAAATACGAACCATATAATTGCCCACCTATTTTTCTGTATTCCGGAACTTCATCATCTTTTGTATATCCTTCTATTTCACAATTTATCCATTTAAGAACTTCCTCATTATCCAAGTCCTGCAAAAGTACCTTTGTTCTTTTTAGTGCTGTTTGCGTATCAATAGCCCCATTGGCAAGATCTTTAATTATTTTACTTTTCGCCATTAAAACCACCCCTCTATCCAACTAATTATATTATCCCAAAAATGGAACAATAGGACTATACCAGCTCCTAATGAAATTAAAAAGCTACATATTACTGGATGTTTTTCATACAATGTTTTCTTACTATTCGACTTTTGGGGCGAATTATTATTTATCGTTTCTGCAATATTTGAATTTTTAATTGTATTATTATTTCCAATTTTAATACCCATCTTTTATCACCTTCCAATACTCTTATAAAAATATTATACTTTTTTTATACTAATCAATCAACGATAATTTTCATCTTATTGAATATTTCTTTATAATATATAAGTCATCACAATAAACCTACATCAAAAATAAACTATGCAAAAAGGAATGTACAATTATCAATCATACATTCCTCTACTTACATTATAATCACTCTGTAATTATTCTTCACTTTTACCAGAATCCATGCATCAAGATACTAAGAGCTGCCGTTCTTACATGCAACTGCTTATTCGCCAGTGGCGCATACATTTTCAGCTTCACACTGCCGATCATCTGCCGTTCCTCTTTATGATAAGTATACTGCAGCGCATCTGCCGGTATTTCATAACGACCATCTTCTCCTTCTGCCGGGACAAATACATCTGATTTTGTCTCATACTCCAACTTCATCAGCTTTCCGGAATAAAGAATCTTTTCCATCAGATTGCGCCGCTCTATCGTTACCGGCTTTAAAGTCAATACACCCGTTCCGTCCTGGCTCACGTTCAAAACAGCCGGATGCTCAAATCCCCGGTCTGCCATGGAAAACGGACTATCATCCTTTGATTGTTCCGTTTTCTGGATGACAAACGCAACCGGATAATCTCCAAGCACCATATATTCCACGATATCCTTAAATTACAGAGTACCCCTGCTGTCGATCTGGTCGTACATACTGTTTTTCTGTACCATATCCGCTATTTTTTCCAACATTTTCGCCTTAAAGTCAGGTGTCAATGCCACTACCATGTTTTGGGCGCTGTCATGTTTATCCTGTTCGGAACACTCCGGCAAGTATTGCCCAAACCATTTCTGAAGCAGTACGCTCTCTTCCTCATATCGTTTTGCCAGTTCTTTCCCTTGATCCGTCAGTGTCAGTTTCCCCTCATCTTTTATGATATCCATCTGCTTTAACACTGCCAGATGCCGGCTCATTGTGGACTTTGCCACCGCAAACTCTTTCTATGTAATTACACAATAAGTATTTTATAATTGTTCTGTAATTATTTTTTCTATGGATGTTGATAACATGTTTTTCCGTCAGCATCCACTGTGACATATCCGGCAATTCCATGAATCTGATATTGCTTTAGTCCTTCGATCTGCTCCATCCGGTCGATGATCACGATGCGGCGCACCTGCCCTGTAATGCTCTCATAACGTTCTTTACTTGCAAGAAGGGCAAGTTGTGATTCCTCCCCTTCCATGACTTCTAAAATCTCATAAATACATCCATCTGCAAAAAATGCCAATAACATGAATGGGAACTCCCTGCTGTCGATCGCCACCGGGTCCTGTGCCTGCATCCGCTTCTTAAAATCCAGAAACACCCAGAATGCCTGCTGCTTTTTTTGAAGCTGTGTAAGGTGTCCTTTATACTGCTGCATATCAGCATAGACATTCTCACTGCCATGGATCTTCGGTGTTTTATAATAGGTCGCATCCAAAAACCGCGCATCCTGCAAGTAAATTCCTTCCTCCGGCTCACAGATCTCGCCTGTCTGTACCATCTGATGCAGTAGGTAGCCGACCTGCTCCTGCTTATTGTCTGCAAAATATTCCAGAAACTGCCGCTTACTTACCCGTCCCACTGTAACCAGTAGGGAGTTGATCTCCTTTCGCAAGTCATGCTTCTCTTTTCTTTCCTGGAACTCCACCTGTTCCCCCTGAAGGTTTATTGCTGCCTGCATCACGCTCCTCCCATCTGTACATACATCTGCTCCAGGTCCTTCCGGTCGGTCGTGATCAGTTGGTGTTCCAGTGCACTTGAACGGAACCAGACCGAGATGTTGTTCCCACCGGTACATAATAGTCCATGCCCCCGCTCAAAATGCAGGATCTCTTTATACTCTTCTGCCGAAAGGGACAACAGCTTTTGCACTGCCTGTGCCTCATCCCGCTCCAGGTTTAATACGATTTTGGTTTTGCAGTTATTGATGATACCTTTTCCGTATTTTCCATCTTCCAGTGAGAAAAAGTCGTTCAGATCCTGTGTTGCGGCAATCGCTGCCCCGCCATAACCGCGAATGATTTTGAAAATTTCCAGAACGATCTCCGCTGCCTTGGCATTTGACTTCGAACCGATCAGCTCCCAAATCTCATCCACAATGATCGCCTTTTTCTTCGTTCGGTTCTCCTTCGCACGCGCATACACATACTCTAATACCGTATACATCAGCGCGGTCAGAAATTCCCCCTGAATGTCCGAAATATCAAAGACCATGTACTCACTTTCCCTGATATTGGTCTGCTGGTTTAAGGATGCAAACGAACCATGCACGAACCGGTTCAGCATCAGGCACAGACGCTTGGTGCCCTCCGGCATTTCCTTTAATACATCGTAAAGGTCTGAAAGTACCGGCATCTTCTTATATGTCCCTGCCGCCACATCATAAAGGGATGCATTGTCATGGATAATGCCGTATTTTTCGTAGGTCAGGATCAGTGCTTCATCCAGGATCTGATCTTCCTCTGCCGTCATGGTCGGGATCAGCAGGGAAAAGAACACATGCAGGCTCTGTATTTTAAGGGCAAGCTCCGATGCTTCCCTTCCGGCTCCATCGATCACATGGTTTGCAGAATCATCTTTTTTCCGGATCTCCATAACATTGATGCAGGCGGACCCGCCTGGGGAAAATTTGACATAGGTGCCATTCATATTGTCGCAGAGCCTTTTATATTCATGTCCTTTATCCGGAGCAATGATAAACGTCTGGATCTTCTTCTCCCGGAACCGTTTGGCAAGAAGCTGGATCGTATACGTCTTTCCGGCTCCGCTGGTTCCCATGATCGCAATATTGGCATTCTTATAACTGGAGGTATTAAAAAAGTCAGCCATGCATAGGGAGCCATTCAGCTCATTGCTCCCAAGAATGATGCCATCCGGATCACTCATTTCATAACTTGAAAACGGGTAACATGCTGCCAGACCTTCTGTTAAGATGTTCCGTTTTGCGCGGGAAAAGATCTTCCGGTCACAGCGCGCCAGCGGCAGATAGGAATGGAATGCCCGCACCTGCTCATAGTCACAGGGGGATAGTAAAATTTCCATGGATTTCAGGTAATCGATGTATGCCTGTGCCTTTTGGCGCATCGCTTCCAGGGAAGGTGCCGAAATCGTAACGATCAGCGCAAAATAGTAAAAATCATTGGTGTTGGCTCCACCCGATAAGCCATTTTTCAGGTAGTACCCGGAAGCAATGCGGTCGCTTAATTCGTCATATTCTGCCGTAGACTGGTCCATCCCCTTGATGCTGGAGCCTTTCCAGCGCAGGCGCCGTCCGATCCGCTCAATGTATCTGCTTCTGTCTTTTTTCTCCGCAAACAGATCTACATCCACCCCGTCCCCGGCATTGATGATACAGGCGGTCCAGCCAGCCCCTACATGTGCCGGGATGGAATCCGCGCGCACATAATAGGTCTGATAGTAGGTATCGTCCATCTGCAGGTAGTCACTGTGCCTAAAATCCAGCCGCTTCGGGGTAACATATTCTTTCACCGGGATCTGTTTTGTCCCTGCTTCCCCATAATTCAGATCATAATACCGGTACACATCGGACACCCGTTTAGGAAAATCAACGGAACTGTTCCTTGTCCGGTTGAGCAGGTCGAAAAAAATCTTTGCGGTTTCCTCTGTCGTGCTCCCAAGGATTGCCACCCGGTTCCCGCAGTTTTGCAAATAGGTCAACACCCGGTCACGCATCCGGCACAGCACCCGCTCTATTTCTTCCTCGGTCTGCATCCGAAGTTCCTGCTTTGATGCCTCAAATGCAAGGAAAAACCGTCTGGAGATTGCTTCATTTTGTCCCAGGTCAATGAGCAGCTTCCTGCTGTCCTCCATCATGGCTCTGCACTTTTCATCCGGCTCACATGCGATATTTTCATTCAGACGTTGTAAGTAACTGGAAATATCCGTCTTTTTTGCCAACACCTTGATCTGGAAATTATCCGGTGCGATCCGCAAGAATTTCTCAAAATCGTAGATTACCTGTTCCTGTTCTTCCCTGCTCTTTAACAAAAAGTTGATTGGTAAGACTTCCAGAACTTTCACATACCGCCCATCGTCCGTATAAATGGTCCCGTTTTTAATCTTCTTGATCGGCAGGAAATCAACCGCCAGCGTTGTCGGAAGTGGTAACTGGTCTGCCTTTGCATCCGGTGTCTTTCTTTCTGCTTTCGGTACGGACATTTTTTCTGCATGGATCATCCGCAGACGCTGTGCCGCACTCATATTCAAAAAATCATCTGGCTCCTGCCCTGTCCTATCGGTACTGCTCTCAAACGTCCGGCTTTTTCGCATACGTTCCAGTTCCCGATAGATTTTTTTCTCGTGCCGTAACTGTTTCATTTTCATCTGTGTCTGCCCTTTCTGCAGCCACTTTTTTTCATCCGGCGTGCTTTTGCCTTCTCCCGCTGCATTTTCTGGTATTCCTTGCGTACCAGGAGCTGTTCCCGATGGATCTTGACGCTGCTGCCCGGTGCCTCATACAAGCCCCGGTCTTTCACCGTCTGAAAAAAATCCTGCAAAAACGAAAACAGGCTCAACTCATGGATGCCTTTTAGCGCCAGCACCGCCAATGGGAGCAGGATAAAAATGGCAAGATACATCCGTACCTTAAACGGGAACGGCAGCAATCGGAAGATCACGCTTCCCGCTGCGCCGACCAGGATGATGGCTTGTACCATGCTGCTCCAGGTGATTTTTCCATACACATATCCTTCCTTCGCAAAATTGTAGGGAATCATATATTGTTTCAACGTATTCCTCCTTCCTGTGGTAAAAGCGGCAAGAATCAATCTCACCGCTTTTGAAAAATGGAAAGTACAGTAATCGCATGCCTTGCGATCACATAGAAAGATATACGTCAAAACGTCAGGATCGGAAACTTCGTTTTCTCACAAGCACCAGGCAAACGGCACAGGCCATGCCAATCCCGGCAGGGAGCAGCCACTTTCTGGTGACCTGTTTTTCCGGAACAATATCTTTCATCGCATCCCCACTTTCTTCTGTCCTGGTCTGCTCGGATGTTTCTGCTTTTTTGTCCGATTCCTGTGTTCCCCCGGAAGATGCCAGAATCTGGTCGATCACATCCGTCTGTCCCGTAACCGCTTCATAGGGCAGTTCCATTTTCTGGTTTGCCACATACCGGTATGCATCCATCTCCTGTGCCGCTTTGCAGACCAGCTCCGTTCCGGCGGTATCCTGTTCTCCAACCAGTAACGCGATCTCCGGCTTCTGCATGGCATTTCGGTCAACCGTAAAATACTTTGGGTAATAGACAGTGACCGGCTCCTGCTTCTCATCGTATGCATTGATCTCTGTGATCTCATAGGTTCCAGCATCCAGATCAACCGTCTTTTCTGACGCTCCCACAGAGGTTACGGTATAATCCTCCTGCCGGTAAGTCACCGTATCACCATAATACACATCCAGTACCGCATGCAGCGTGATCTGCACCGTTCCGGAAAATTTCTCCTGTCCGGAAAACACAATCTTACTGGTGACTGCTTTCGGTGCTTCTGACCGGCCGACAGCAAACACATATACCGGCTCTGTCTGTTCTTCTCCAGTCACCGAAAATGTCTCCGGGGAGCACGAATAACGGTAGTCAAAATACAGGTTGTCGTTAAACCGGATAGCAGACAGCCGGTAAGTCCCAACCGGCATCTGTGCGGTAATGGCATGGTTTTTATACTCCCTGCTTGCTACGGTTACCTCTTCCCCCGTATCCTGTTCTTCAAACACCAGTTCCATCGTCTGCCCGTCCAACGACAGATCCACAAAGCACTGAATTTGCACTGTTCCCATCACTTTTTCCTGCCCGGCAGCAAATACCGGAAACGGGAACAGTAGTGCCAAAATGAGCAGACTCATCTCACATAATTTTCTCATGTATCCTCTTCCTTCCTGTCCATCCATGCCGTTTGTGACATGGTGTTTTTCCTGTAACCAAAAAATCCAGACATCTACACAGTGGTATTTATTTACGTTATGCTATTCTGTCAGGAGACAATAGAACGTATCACAGCCATAACCGTACCTTTTTTTGTCTCCTTCCAAAGCCACTAAAGAAATATCTGGAATTTTCTGATCACAAAATGCCTTGATTTTCCAATCGATTCCTTTTCTTTCATTCAGATCATTCCTGAAACCAAATCCGACAATCCTGCAATCATACCTCTGGCGGTCCACAGCCCTCATAGGCTCTGCACATAGGTTTATACCACTGCTTCCAGACCGTCCGAACCGGAACGCAGAAAAACTCTGCCCCGTTCTCCCCCGACTCTAACCAAAACAGGAAACGTGCCTGCTGCCAATGGTTTCTTCCCGCCACCGTTCTGAAGGTTTCCGTATTTTCATGGGGCGCATTTCCCATAGCTTCCTCTGTAACTGGTTCACTCTGATTCCTTCCGCCTGCTGCCTGCTCCATATCCTGTCCCAGATCATCCAGATATGGGTAGAACGGATTCATTGGTGTAAGTTTCTGCCCATTCCCTTTAAAATGTGCTGTCCGGGCAAAACGCCTGATATGCTCCGGAAGGTGCTGCTCATCCCAGATATCGTGTTTTGCGATCTCCACCGCAAGGATTGCCGTTTCCGGATCAGGCAGAACCGGATCTTGTACCACATTCCCCCGTCTGGAAAAATGCCGGCTGCAATATCCGGGCAACACAAGCAGCATGCCCTGTGATTCCAGACATGCGGGATGTGTCTCATAGATGCCCAGTAAGCCATCCGACACAAAAGTGCCAAGTCTTCGCGACACCGTAGACTTAGAGCAGTTCCAGCGCACCGCCAGATCATCCAGATGCACTCTGGGATCTAAGATCTTTTCATTTTCCATACATTCCTTGTACACTTTTTGGTTCAGTTCCAAGTGTACTACCGGCATTAATACACTACCTGCCGTATAGGGATCACACACGGTTCCATGAAACCACAGGTCCAGGAACATATCCATCGGGCTCAAGTGTCTGTCCGGCTCATCCAATCGTAATAACTTTGAAATTGCTGTAATGGGGAATAATATGAATCCTGATTCCGCATAGAACAATCTCTGCATGGACGAAAGCTCCTTTTTCGGATTTATGAAAATACAGCTCCAGTCCAGCCAGATCCACACCTGCCCCTGTTGCACCTTATAGGTCAGAACCTTCATCTTCTGCATTTCTTTTAAGATGTGCAGAGCATCTTCG
>NZ_JRFU01000153.1 GCF_003122485.1 Eubacterium ramulus | reverse complement strand
CTAACGGCAGTATGATCGACTGCCACCTCCTGATAGCGCGGGCGGCACTCTGCCTGTGTTCTCTTCTGTGTTATCATTTTCTGCTGCATCTTCCCTCCCACTCTTTCTGTCCATATCCTTAGTGTATATATACTTCACATTGCGTTTTGCGGAAACTTCAGATAATCTTAAGAACACTTTCTATGTTTTGTGGTATACTGGAAAAAATTGAAGATGTTCATGCTAAAACAGTATGATAAATCGAAATGTTGGGAGATGGATTTTATGTGCTTTTGGTTGTTTATGTTAATATGTGATTTATTAGTTCCAATTATTATGATTGTCGGTGGAAGAATAATGTGGAAACATTGTCCCAAACATATAAATGGTATATATGGATACAGAACAACTCGTTCAATGAAAAATATGGATACATGGAAATTTGCACACGACTATTGCGGAAAACTTTGGTGGAAAATAGGATGGGTAATGATTATACCCTCTGCTTTGATACATATTCCATTATACCATAGTGATAAGAATACGATTGGAGTTGCAGGATTGATTCTTATGACAATTCAATGTATTCTTTTGATTTTATCAATTTACCCAACTGAGAAAGCTTTGAAAATACATTTTTATGATGACGGAACACGTAGATAAATTTGGACTTGTAAAGGAAATGTACAACATGAAGAAAATCTGCTTAGTGGTTTTTTCAGCTTTAACAATAGTGTTAGAATTATTGCCTTGTGGAACAGTTTGTATTTTTGCAACATCTCCAACAGAAAGAGTAAAAGAAACATTCTCATACTTTAGCCTTACACCGTTTGGCTATGCAAATTTTGCTCCACTTATCACAGCCACACTTACTGTTGCCATCTTCTTGCTTTCATTGTTTTCATTGAAAAAGAATGGTATTCTCAAAGCATTGTTTAACCTTTCAATTATTACTGTAGTTATTTCTCTTTTGCCGTTGATGTACGGCTTAAACTACTACACCCTTGTAGGAGCCTTTATAACAGTAACACTTGTAATAGAAAGTATTTTGGCTAAGATACAACAGAAATAAAATGCTAACTTCAAGTTTGTCAAATTGGAAAATTAGAATTATGGAAGGAGAGTTTGCTTATGGGACAGATAGCAAATCAAATGGCATTAAAATTATTTTTTAAGATTAAAGAGCGAATAAAAGAAAAAAAGAAGCAAAAACAAGACAATAAAAACAATGGTTCAAAGAAATAGACGACTTCCAGTTTTATGAGTTGGCTTATATTGGGGCATCTATTTTTGCGGTTTATTATGATCCTTGCCAAAGGTGTATCCAAGACCAAAACAGGTTAAGCCGAAACTTACCACAGCTATAAAGTCAATACTACATATGGCTTATCCCCTATTGAAAGGCCAACCGCCTACTATTACGGTAGCACTCATGTTTCCATTATAAAGTTCAAATATATATCACATGATTTCTCCCATCGTAGTTTATATCAGAAACAAAGAGAGCATGATTTTATTCTGACAGAATTATTAGCTGCCAGAGTAGAATCCTGCTCTCTTATTCATAATAGACATCATTTCATGATATCCAGTAATTCATTTGGTGTAACAATAAACGGCTTTTTGGGAAAATGCTTGCTGTTTCCAGTCACAAGGTATGCATTTTCATCCTGTTTCGCCATAACAACTTCGTAAAACACAAGATCTTTAGGATCTGGCAAAATTTCATTTGTAATAAGCTGCTCTGCAAATACACCATAGGTTTTTATTGTATCTAAAAGTAATTGAATGTTTGCATCCGGGAACTTAAACTTTGGACGGTGAAGTACATTATCATATTCTGCAAGAATCTCATCATTGAATACAGGAATAATTGTTCCGTCAAAAACAGCATTAAGCACCTGAACCGTTGCCGCATCACTATGTTTGGATAGTAAAGCGGATATAAGAACATTCGTGTCAATAACGACCAGATAATTCATATAGCGTCTCCTTATGCTTTACTATTGCGGGCAAGTTGTATTTCTGCATTTATATCATCTAAAGATAATTCCTGCAGGTTATTTTGTTCAGCAGAACGACGCAGAGCATTAAAGGCAGCGCGCCCATCCTCTAAACAAATGCTTGACTGTGCCGAGATTTCAAATGGGATTTTACGTTCTCTGACAACCGCACGCGCAAAAATATTAAATGCAGTAGAAGCATTCATGCCAAACTCTTTACATAAATTATCAAACTGATTTTTTAGTGATTCATCCATGCGGATACTAAATGTAGCCTGAGCCATAAAACATACCTTCTTTCATAAATATAATCGATTCATTTGTTATATTTATTATACACAGGAAAAGCAAAAATATCAATAATTAGAACACAAATAATTGCAAAAACAACACAATAGGTTCAAATCTTCATGTGGAATATAAGCCCGGTCAGTTTCCACGACCGGGCTTTTTGCTTATCCCTTACTTTGAAACAGACGTTCCGCTTCGTTCATTCTTTTCTTCAAGGCCTGGTACGAATTTTTCCGGCGTGCCGGGTAAAGGTTTCCCGTATACTTTGCCCCTGCCCCACTGGAATCCACTGCACGCTCATAACCGGCACAAAATTCCTGTGCCGACAGTTGCGGATCTGTCGCCGTCTTTAAAAAAGTTACCAGTTCCGGGTAATCGGCAAGCTCATATACCATGAAGCTGACCTGTCCCTGGAAAGAATCCGGGGAATAACCGTTTTGGATACAGTAATTTTTCATATTCCGTAAACGGTCATCTCCCCACTGGCAGATGCCATAATATCTTCCTGTTACATTCGTCGGATCATAGGTACTCTCCACATAGATATTTGCCAGCACACCGCAGGCTCCCGCCTTACTGAACCCACATGTTTTCGTCAGATATTCGTACAACGCATTTTCATCCCCGACACTGCCTGCCAGAGCCGCCACATACGGACGTCCATACCCAACGATGTGGTTATTGGTCTGGAACTTATCAATGCACACCCTTCCCCGGCTATACGATGCCTGGATGATCTCTGCCGCACCATCCCCATCAATGTCACCTGCATACATCGCCACATGGTCAATGTTTTTGTATCTCCCGTTCCCAGCTCCATACTGGTAAAAGATCAGGTCTCCCGGACGCAACTCCCCAGGTCCGGACAGTGCCGTACCGCGCGTGTCACAGTGTTGCCCCAGGTCTGCCGCTGTCATGCCATAAAGGGTATCATATCCCGCCTCCTGATAGCTTTTTGTCACCAGGGAAGAACAGTCGGAAAAACCGGTCAAAAGCCGACGCTCCTGACTGTATATATCCGTACTGTGATTTGCCAGCGCACACTGCACTGCTGTTGCCCCAAGGGTGTAATCCCCAAGAATTGCGCCCCCGCCGCCTACGAAAAATGATGTGTTGCTGGCGGTGGCATTCCGCCAGGAAATGATCTTATTGATGCTCTGTAAATCCTCTTTTGTCATCTGCTTGTGGATCTTTGCCGGACTCCACTGGAGCAGGAAGTCCTTGGCGATGCTAAAGAAGCCAAACACACCCTGATCCTCCGGTGCCGGATCACCCACAAGGAATCTCAGCAGCCGGATTGCAAGGTTTAAACTGTTTTCGTCTGTAACAAAAGCATACTCCCTGGACTGTGTCTGTACCATGGATGCCACCGGTTCCTGCAGGGATATGGTATACTGGCAGGTGATGTAACGGGTGACTTTCTCGGTTGTTATGCTCTCACTTTCAAGCTGCCACCATTCCCCATCAGAAAGTATACCATCCCCATTTTCCAAGTGTTTTTGAAATAAGGCTTCCCACTGCTCTTTTGTTTTTCCACCGATCCCCGCAAGCTGGTCCATTTCGTCCAGATAATAGCGTTTCCCTGTATCCAGGTACTGAAACGTTTTCCCTTCCGAGCCGCAATAACGGTAATAGGCGCGTGTGATCACTTCCTGTGTTGTCTCTTCCCGTACAAGATCTTCCCCTCTCACCCAACTCCCCCATGGGATGCTCTCAATCAGAACGGGTAAGTCTGCTTCCAACACGCTCCCGTCCCCATTTTCCATTTTCGTAATGTCCTCTGTCGTACAGGAATTTTGGATCAGTGGCAGAAAATACTTCTGATAGGTCCCATTGCTCCAGAAGGTATCATAATCAGACACCAGCGTATAGCCTTCGTATACGACTTTTGTCCCGTCTGCATCCACCATCGGCTTCCGTCCTTCCCCGGTTACTTGCGTATGTGCTTCATACACCCCATTATAATCTGCATCTACCGCATCATAGAGGGATTTTAATGTGCCTGCCGAGGGCAGCATATGGGAAGTATCATACGTTCCATACCGGCTCCCGTCAAAATCTGCCAGCAGGGCAGAAATGGAAGCTACATGCCCGGCATCTGAAAAATAGGTATCCATGGCAGCCGTCAGGTTTTCCGTTTCGATCTGAAACATCTCACTGGTATAATCAGCAGAATTTGAAAATCCTAATTGTGAAAAGATCACCCCAAACAGGCTCCCAACCACAAATAGAAAGCCGATCAGCACTGCAAGAATCGTTACCAACACTTTTACGATAAACAGTTTCGGATTTGTCGCTGCACTCACTGCCTGTCCTGCAAACCAGGCAGCCCGCTGTGCTCCTTTGTTCTGTTCCATAAAACTCCTTTCTTGCACAGACAGCCCCATTCCATCCCGGAATGAGGCTTGTCCGTTTATCAGGTTCCATCCCCCACACTGCCATCATTGTTCAAGTGGGTTTTGGTATCATATTTATTCTGAAAAGTTCCATTTTTAAATGTAGTCGCATTCGCATACGCATTGACCGCGCGGTTTGAACTTCCTTCATGGATCTTCAAATACGTGGTATCATCCAGCCGCACACAGGATTCCGGATTCTGCTGTGCGTAAGTTTGCGTCACCCTGGTTCCGCTAAAAGAATGTACCGCACCCTTTTGATCCGCATAGATGCCATGCATTTCCCCGTTTCCGACGGTATGCACCTGGAAGCCCTGGTTTTTTGGCATTGCCGCCACGCCAAAGGAGCGTAACCCTGCCTCATCTGCCAATGCCTGGTTTGCTCCACCGCCTTTAAGCTGTGCCGCCGGGAGTGATTTTGGAGCTCCTGCATAGATATCTGCCCGGTCAGCTCCGACTGCAGTTGCGGCGTCTTGTATTGAAGCATATGCCTGACCACCAACCGTTGCTTCCCATCCGCTTTCTGTTTTGGAAAATTCTGCCGGATGAATGGCTCCGTCTGCTCCATGGAGTGCTCCATAAGCCTTTGCATTTTCTCCTGCCGGACCGGATACGGCATGTTCTGACAATCCTGCTTCAAACGCTGCCTGATCTGCCAGGTTTACATCGGATGCCGCGATCTTTGCCATGTCAAACCCTTTCATGTCGGACCTTCCATCGTACACTGCCATGCTGTCTGCACCCAGGGCAGCCGCTGCCTGCTGTGGAGTTTCATAGGATGTGCCGCCCACCAGCGTATTCCATCCACCGGCATCGTTCTTCTGGAATTTTGCGGCAAACTGGGTATCCTCCCTCTGGAATGCCCCGTAAGCCCGCTCTTTTCCTGGCTTTCCTGCCGCATGTTGCTCCAGTGCGTCACCGGTCTGCTGCAGATCATACGGGTTGATCCCCTGCACACCAGTCAGTCCATGCACCGCATCCGCGCCAGACAACCGGTTTCCGGTAGAAAGATCCCGCCAGCCATCTCCATTTGCTTCTTTCGTTATATTTCTTGCGCTGATGCTTCCATCCGGGGCAGTACGCATAACTGCCATGGAACTGTTCTCTTTTGTTGGCACTTCCCCCTGTTGTGTCTGATACTGCTTTCCACCAAGTGACTCAGAAAATGCCTGGGTATTTGCCTTTACGTCGTTGGAAATTTCGCTCTCATTTAACAGTTCTGCTGCAGGAGTAGCCGTTTTCCTTTCCGCAGAGGTTCCACCGCCTGATGCAGAAGTTCCTTTTGTTTCCCCACCGGTTGGTGTCCCTTTTGCCATCTTTAACGTCTGGAACGCTGTTTTTGCCGAGTTTACAACCATCTGCTGTCCCTTAGACGACAATCCGGCAGATATTCCGCCAATTCCGATCGGCAAGCGGATCGGTTGCATCCCGGTACTGAGCAGACCGATCTTCTCCAATAACTGATCGAGATACTGGAAAAAATCATAAATACCAAGGGTAATGCAAAACAATAAGATGTTGTCCGCAATCAGATCCGATTCCCATAGCAACGTCTGCATCATCGCCCAACAATAGATATACGTCATCATGCCGGAAAAGAGCATGGACAGCGTCGAGGAAATATACAGTTTCAGATAATTCTGTGCCATCTGGCGGGTACTGTTAGAACCAATCGTGCAGATACCAACTGGTGCCAGCACACGCAGTAACTGATAACGCACATAGCGTTTCACGTACTGTACCATCAGTTTGAGATACCGCCACCCAAGGACTGCTGCCAGTACAATGCCGATCAGCATCTGCAATCCGCTCAGACCGATGCCTGAGGAAAAATTTAAGGAACTGGTTACCCCGTCATCGCCAAACTTCTGGTCTGATAAAAGTGCATCCAGGGAAAAATTAGTGGAAAACTCATGTGTCACACCATCCATCCAGCCCCATGCCTTTGCAATGAGGTCTGAAAACAGGTTTAATACCGGTTTTACATTAAATACAAGGAAAAATGCCACTACCGACCAGAGGATCAGGGGCAATGGTTCATCTACTGCCCCCTGTACCTTCTTTGCAAACATGGAACGGTACAACTGATATGCCATGATACCGATCACCCCCGCAACCGCCAGTGGTCCGATCACATCATCCACCAGAAGGTCTAACAGGTTCATTTCTTCCCCTTTGTTAAAAATGTCATGAAATTCCCCGGTTGAAAGTGTCAACGTCCCGGTAAACCACTTCGTGATCAACACAAATGCTCCATAGACCAGATCCTTAATGACTTCCAACAGGGCATTTACAAGCCATGCCATACTATTCCTCCTTCCAAAAAATCTCCCATGCACCAAATGCACAGGAGATCTCTCTATCAGTGAATTGGTTCCTACATCTTAATATAAGGATGCGTTGTCCCCAATTCCAAGGTTCGTAGTAACAAAATAGATGATGGATGCCATCAGCATGATTGCGATCCAGCACACAGCAATCCTCTTTAACCAGGCGATAGATTCTTCCACCGTATTTCTGTTTTTCGAGAAAAACATTAAATACAGACAAATGCCGGCAACACAGCCTGCCGTTACGGATGAAATCCCTGCAATGGATTTGTACAGGGTATTCATCATCCCTTTGGCTTTTGTGAAGATATCACTTCCTTCTGTCGCATGCATCTGTACCACCGCCATACTCCCAAGCAGCATGACACCTTCCAGGCGGATTGCAGCCGCCTTTATCCTTTTCTTCCATACGTTCTGATCCATATTTTGATGTTCAGGTATTCTTCGTGTAAGTGCGTACATTTTTGTTTTGTCCTCCTATGATGTCAATTTGCCGAATCATGTCCGGCTTATATGTTTGATATACGTCACTTTTAAAAATGTGGAAACTAGCAAGGAATTTTTGAAAGCTCGCCGGGAGCATTCCCAAACAGGCTTGTTCCCCTCCCTACCGTCAGATACCTGTGAATCATTGTATTTCTCCTGCTAACACAAATGGAATATCCATTGACTATATAGCAAAATTTGTATATAGTCTTGTTATCAAACAAGGAGGTGTTTTTATGCCAACCATCAGATCAAATGCTGATTTAAAGAAACATTACAATGAAATTTCCACATTTTGTCATAATTATACTGAACCGGTTTTCATTACAAAAAATGGGAAGCTTGATCTTGCTGTCATGAGCATTGAAGCCTACGAAGAACTGACCAGCCGCTTTGAACTTTACAGCCAGATCAAAGAAGGAATGGACGATATTGCCACAGGCAACACCAGACCATTTTCTGAAGCTATGGCGGATATCAGGAGCCGTCGCCGTCGATGAGCTATCAGATTCATATCACGTCCACCGCAGAACACGATATTATGCAGGCAGCGGATTACATCGAATTTACCCTCAAAAATCCGGATGCCGCGGAGCATCTGTTAGATGCTGTGGCTAAGCAGATAGGCTCATTAGCCGACCTGCCACAGAAGTTCCGTCTGGTAGATGAGCCGGTACTTGCAAGTTGGGGCATTCGTTTTGTGATCATCAATCATTACCTTGCCTTTTATACGATTGATGAAGAAAAGCAGACAGTAATCATCGTCCGTTTTCTTTATCAGAAAAGTAACTGGTCTTCCATTCTTCGACAGGGATTTTCCCTCATGTAAGGAATCTGTTTGTATGCAGGTTCCTTTTTTCATGCAATCTTTTCTATCTAATCAGCCATAACCTGTTGTATATGTCACGTCTAATAATACGGAAACAAAAAGAGACAGCCGAAGCCGTCCCGTTTGTTATACTACATGATTCAATTTTTCCTATCCAGGATTTTCAGAAATTATAATGATCCCTGTTGTCTCATAAGCAGTTTCAGTTCATTCAGATCCAGCCAGCCTTTGTCGTCCTTTACTGCATCTTCCGCTTCCTGTAATTTTAGCAAAAGTTCTTTTTCCGCACATTCACGCTCATAATTTTCCATGCGCCATCCTCTCCTTTCTGGGATCAATCACCATCTGCCATTCCATTTAGCTCATATCCACAGCCTGTTGAGCCATCTGTACCATTTTTTCAAATGCCTGTGCAAAATGCTCATCATCCTCACCTGTCCGCTTTTTCGGACCTTTGATGTGATTTTTGCTGGAGCTTCGTCTGGCTTTTTTATTTATATGCCGTTCCATCAGCATCTGATCAATATTTTCATCCGTATACCACTTCCCGGACTGGTGGATTGCATATGCGCCTTTTCCAAGAGCCATTGCTGCCACACCATAATCCTGTGATACTACAATATCCCCTCTATGGCACAGACTGATCAGTTTATAGTCTACTGCATCTGCTCCTGCACCAACCACGATCACTTCACTATATTCAGATGCAAGCACATGGTTCGTATCACAAAGCAAAGTAACTGGCACATCATATTTTTCAGCTATTTTCTCAACGATTCCTACAACTGGACAGGCATCGGCATCTACAAATATCTTCATATTTTCCACACTTTCTTTATTTACTGCAACACCACAACACACTCATTTTTGCTAGTCCTTTATCACTATACAAAAAACTCATATAAACCCATTTCATAAATTGAACGGTATGTCCTGTCTGGATATTGCCTGATATAAAGGTCCACATCCATTTTACAAATTTGCTCATCCACAATATACCGTTTTATACGCTCAATATACACTTCATTATTTTTATCCATATACAACTCTACGTCTTTGAGAAAATCCAAGAACTGTAATATTTTATAATTTTCCTTAGTAACAGGGATTTTTGCTTTACGAAGAATCACTTTTCTTCCCTGCAAGTTCACCTCTTGCACTTTCGCACTTGCATTATTTGATACGATTTCTAATGTATACGGCACCTGTGTAATAACTCCAAGCTGATTTGCGAACGTATAACCAGAATAATAACCATCAATCCTTTCGTTTCTGGAAACGTATTTATATCTTGCGACGGTATCAGCCCCAAGCGGGACACCTCCCGTCAGCCGACTTTCTTTCGGGAGATAATAAATACCAGTATCAAATCTCTTAATCTTTCCCGAATCACATAGTAAATTAAACATCTGCTGGAGATTGGCATCTAATATCGAAATCTGAAGATCAGAAACAAAGATAGGTTCATTCGATTTATAATTGGAAATCAAATATTTATATAACTTTGTCATAAGCCTCTCCTAACAACTTTTTCTTATATTCAACATAACATATTTTGATCCCTTCTGCCAAATTACATTATACTCATTTTACATATTCAAATAAACAAAAACAGGCTCTGATTCAGAATCTCTCTAAATCAAAGCCTGCCTGATACGTTTGCTACCTAATTATGTTTTTCCAACCAATTATCTGGATATTTCAAAACACTTTTCTATACAATGTTTACATCTGCTCTAAATCCAGTTGTATATGCATCGCTGTAAGATCAGGATCATCCCCAAGGATTTCATCCAGGTTTCCAAGGATCTCATTTGCCAGTGTATACTCTTGTGCATCGATTGCATGATAGAACTGCTCAAATTTCTCCATAATGTCATCTGGACGCTCTTTTACACGCATAATCGCACGCAAGATGCCATTCGCATCTTTTCCATAGGTCTCTGCAGGTGCCGGTAATGCCTGATAGTTTTCCAGTACAACCACCTGCTCCCTTGCTACTGAATTGATCACTTCCGGAGCATGTGTGCTGACAACAAACTGGACATTTGGGAAAATTTCCGTCAGGTCATGTAAGATCTGTTTCTGCCATGCCGGATGAAGATGAAGATCCACCTCATCAATCAAAATGATTCCATCCGTTTTTTTGCAGACTTCGCCCAGGCATTGAGGGTTCAATACAGCCATACGGTATGCAATATCTGCCACCAGACTGATCGTGCTTTTATAGCCATCACTCAACTGGTTTAGTGGGATACGCATGCGCATTCCCTGTGCATCCGTATAAGCAACATCAATTTCCTTGGTTCCTATATTGTACTGAATCTTTGCATCGTTGGAACCGGTGATCCGATTGTAGCATTGCTCCATCGCGGAAAAAACTGCTTCCAGCTCCGGTACAGGTCCATACCCATTTTCCTGATTCTGGTATTTTTGCACTGTCATTTTTAAGAACCAGTTCATCATCAATTTGATATTTGCCGTTCCGCTCATACAATCAATGTAACCGTTCGTTCTTGTATTTTTTTCAGAAATGTCCGTCTGCTTTTCACGATGATAATCCCATTGTCTGCCTGTACCATAGTAAGCAATGATCGGCAACAGTAATGAGGTATCCCCTTCCTGGAGCCGTTTCTGGTAATCTGATGCAACTTCCAGGATCTGTTTGGCATCTTTTATCGTGGTTTTCCCTTTTGCAGTATTTAGCGTTCTCTCCCAGTAAATCTCCGGTCTTTCATCCAACTGTGCCCATGCACCTATCCGAACCGGATACTGTGGCTGCACGTTATCGGTACTTCCGATCTTATATGCCTTCAGATGAGCACTTTCCTTCGTGATGTTCATAGCTTTTGCTCCATCAAAAGCCGTAAACATGGTACTCATTGCAATGGCAATGCTTTCCAACAGAGATGTTTTTCCGGCACCATTCGCACCAACAACCAATGTCAGTTTCTTTTGTAAGTCAGCCTCGACTTTTTCAAAACATCTAAAATTCTCTAAAGAAATCTTTTTCAGATACACTTTCTCTGTCTCCTGCACACATCCTTTTGCAGATGCGCTTCCATCTCCTTTTACCTATCTACTAGCATATACTATTGTTTCAAATCAATCAATTTATTTTGAAAACTTTCTATGTTTCCATCAGGTCAGCTCCTAAAAATAGGTCGGGTTGGTCCTCAATGACATATTTTTCATTGATTTCTCCAAAAGTTTCCTCTAGCCAATCACTTGATGTGCCGTAAGCAGTTACATGGGTGCATGAATCAATAGATGTAAATTCATACCCCTTCTCTTTTAAAACATCTGCCCATATAGGAACGTCCTCATAATCAGCTCCGTTGATAAAAATCTCGCAGGATATTTTTTCCAACTCTGACAACACTTCTGCCGGAGCATCTGTTCTAAATACTAATAATTCTCCACCCATGCGAGTTCCATCTGACAAGGTTATTAATCTTTTTTCTGTTTTTTTCATCTATATTTCCTCATATTTTTCTTGGGAATATGTATATTAACGAAATATGCCTTTGTAAATCTTTATGCTTCCATCAGGTCAGCTTCTAAAATATCCGCCAGCAGTTCCCCTGCATGGCTTCCGCCATGGACGGTGACTTTGTCGTTACGCAGGGACTCCAGTTCATACATCCTCAACTGGCGACTGATCTCCTGACGCTCAAAATCCTCCTGTGAAAGCCTTGGTCTGATCGCCGCCTGCCACTTTTTCAAAAACTTCTCTGCCCGGTGATAATCATTATTCTGGTTATCTCCCACCGTCCGCTTCTGACGTGTCGTACCATCCGGTTCGATCTCCAGCGTATAATAGGGTTGCTCCATTGCTTTTGTCCGACGCAGAAACACAATATAGGACTCCTGGTTTGCGATCCGCTCAAAATAGCGGTCTGAACGGTCAAGACAATGTTTCAATGCCTGTCCTTCCTCTATGATCTGCTCAATCTTTTCCGGAACCACAATCGAAAATGTCTTTCCAACATACTCATATTTTTCTTTGATGGATGCCAGTACCGTTTCCACACGTGGAAATTTATTAGCGATCTCTACAACCCGGAGCCCTTTCTCCTTTCCTCCACACTGGGAGAGCACTTCGCGGTGCGCCAAAAGCAGGTCGCGGGGACGTAAGACCATATCCTGATCCATCGGCATCTTCAGATATGCCGCCATGGAAAGGTAATCTTCCCAAGTGCCAAGCAGTTCCCGCATGTGCCGTCTGCCCTTGCATCCAGTCGCCTGCCGTTTCAGGTAATTATAGATGACCGTCGGAGATAGTGGCACACCGGAAATATTTACAGGCTCAATGCCTTCTTTTGCCATTCCACAGATAACCGCATTGGGAAGTGTAAGATGCTGTTGCTCCATATACTGAAACCACAGTATCTCCTCTTTTCCCCCATTGATCTGCCGCAGTCTGTGAAAGGCATCCTTCGTAAGTCCAAATAACTCCCATGGTTTTTTTGCTTTCAGATTCAGCTTTGACAGATCCATCTGTAATGCAAGTTTCCTAAGTCCCGCTTTGACCATCTGCTCCAATACTGGGTATTTTTCATAGCGCTGCAGGTATTCAATCGGGGAAAATCCCGGTTCTTTCCGCAACTGTTCCAGTGCCGAGTATTGGTATTTTGTACCTTTGGTAAGGCTTTTGCGAAACGTATAGGGATAGATGGGACCATTTTCGATCCGTATCATCCCACCTAGGTCAAAATAACCAAAATTGGCATCGTCCCAGAATACCTCTCTGGTGAGATAACTATATTTCGCATAGAAAGTCCTCTCTTTCCCATGCCGGAGAAAGATTCTTGCACTTTCCTCACATCCATACTTTTCCTTGGCAACCGCCAGTTTCATCCAGCTTATGAAATGCCGTTCCACATAACCGCCTTCCACACGCTGGAACAGGATCACTTCCCGTTCTTTATACTGAACCGGACGCGGATTTTTATGTTTATAATCCATGCGGCGTGTCCTGGTCTTTGCGTTACACTTTGGGCAGATATACGTCTGGTTTTGCTGCATGTTTTCCACTACGGACTCCTGCCCGCAGTTGGAGCAGATTCCGGTCGTCTGTTTTCGCCGTCGGAACGGCTCATAAGTAAACAGATGTTCCTCACACTGTTTTCTCGCCCATCTGAAAAATCCGGATGGGATCTCCGGCACCAGTGCCTGAAACTCCTGAATCCGGTCTCTTCGGATCTCGTGTTTGCGTTCCGTCAGTTTCTGTTGACAATCGTGTTCTTTTAACCCGATCCATCCGCACAGATTTTCCTTTTCTACCCCGGTTCCGCCATCATCATAGGAAACTGCCTGCTTTACCAGTAAGTCTGACTCGATCACTTTTGCGATCTGCTTTTGGTCCCAACTGTCCGGCAAAACCACGTATGTCTCATGTTTCTTCCCCTGAACGGTAACCGAAGTTCCTTCCGGGTAATAATTGGCATATTCCTTCTTACCGATGCAGACCCGAAGCTGTGGTTTGTCAGATACAAAATCGACGATGAGATACATCCCATCGTCGATCACTGCTTTCCTTATTGCGATACTATATTTTTCTTCCGGCCATGGATAACCTTTTATCACTTGTCGTTTCATATTTTCCTTTTCCTCCTTACATAAGCACTTGATTTCCGTTCACGTCATAATAGACATCCGGAAGATATCGTTTCCCGTCTACCACACACACCGCGATCTCTGTGATTCCACATCCATCCGGTGCTTCCCTGGCAAGCCCTAATACTGCACCCAGACCACCCTTAGCTGTTGGATTTTTTCCCCGGCTGACTGCCATCTGGTTGCGGTCTGCAACTGCACGTTCTCTCTTTACATTGGCATTCCAGTTACGTGTCGGATGCTGCACCATATAGACCAATGCCACATAGATGTACGCCTCTTTTGTCATCTTTTTTAGCAACCGGAGCCTTGTGCATGCGATCTTGGAATCACAGGCATCCTCGTCAATGTCTCCATCTGCCGCCACCATGTAATATACCGCCTGTTCCCATACCGGGTAGTAGCTTAAGCAGTCCAGCGGATCTTCCGCGCAGTGAAAACCTGTCTCCCTGCATTTTGCCTCCTTGATCTCATTCCACTTCTGTAACTGGTATTGGTAAGTACTGCCGCCTGCCTGACAGGACAGGTCCGGTCGGAATGCCTTATATGCGATCTTCATATATCCCCTTTCCCAGACAGCCTTCTTGCTGCCTGTCTTCATTTCTTTTTTGTAACAGCAGACAGGGATAAAATCCCCGTCCAGGGCATTCCCGCCCTGCCACACAAACTAGGTGCTGCCACATTTTTCATTTTTTCTTATATCTGAAACAGCGATAACTGACCGTCCAGTTCTTTGCGTCTGCTCTTTTTTGCTTTGGATGGCTTCAGGTCTGGCGCATCGCCGCCTTCTTTTCCAAGCAGGTTATCGAGCAATGGTTTTGCCGGCTTTTTGACCGTCTGTTTCTTCTTTTTGGAAGTCTGTGCCGCTTCCTGCTTCTGCATTTCTTTCTCATAAGCTTCCTTATCGTCAAGCTCATAATACTCATCGATCCACTCGAATAACACATCGGAAGAAACCGGTGTCACGATCGGAGCTTCCTGCTTTCGGGCAAGTTCTTTTTCCTTCTCCGTCGGCGTGCGGATCTCCATGATCTTTTTCATGGCATACTTCATGCAGCGTGTGAAACTCTTATGGGGCAGTAACACCCGCGCTGCATATTCCGGACTTTTCTCGCACCGTTCCTCCAGCTCCTCAAAGATGCAGTCAAACTGTGCCCTCATCATGTCCCGATACGAATCGTTAACACTTTCCAACAATTTCTCTTCTTCCTGTTTCAGTTTTTCTTTTACTGTCATGTTTTTCTATCTCCTTTATTTCCTACTGCCGCTTTATGCGACTGCTTCCCCGCTGTCATCCTCCCGGTCAAGTTCCAGGGACGCATTGATCTGTGAGAGCCGCTGGCTCTTTTCGATCAGTTCCGCTTCCCGCTCAAACGGCTTTTCATATTCCTCTTTTGCTGTTTTCAGCGCATATCGGTATTCCTCTATCTTTCCTTTGATCTTCTGCTCCATCTTGTCCCATGACGCGTAAAAATTATCCAGACGCCGGATACAGCCGCTTCCGGACAGGGACGCATCAATCCAGTATGTGTTCCGACCACAGATACCTAAGTTCCGACCAAAGATGTCCTGCTGATATAAGATATTAAAGCCTCTGTACCGTCCCAATTCCACTTTCACACCCTTTGGCGCACGTAAGAGCAGATCTTCCACCGCCTGTGCAGCTTCCACATGTTCCAAATAGGCGATACCTTCCACTTCCATGCAAAACATATCTTTTGTTTCCTTAGCAATGGTTTTCTGATCCTCCTGCAGCCGGGAGAGCTTTTCCGTCTCTTTTCGGATGCGTGCCGGATATTCTTCCAGATAGGCATCCTGCAGGGCGTACCTTTGGGAGTCATAGTGTGCCTTTAACAGTTGGAGCTTTTGCACCTCACTGTCTAACTCCATCTTCTCCTTGATCAACGGGTTACCTGTGGCGATCGCTTTCAGCTCCGCAAAATTTAGCACCATCTCATCTATGTCATCACAGGTACGTGCTGTCGTTCCCGCATGCATCACTTGGGAGATGAAACGCTGCTTATTTTCCAGCACAGACCATAAAAACGCATCAAAGGTATCCTGTGTCACATACCGATAGATACGGACGCTGGTATTTTCGTTCCCCTGCCGTATCCCGCGCCCTTCCCGCTGTTCGATGTGGGCCGGGACCCATGGGCAGTCGATATGGTGCAGGGCAATGACATGGTCCTGTACATTGACTCCGGTGCCGCATTTTTCGGTAGATCCTATCAGTACCCGGATTTCCCCTTCCCGCACCAGATCAAGCAGTCGCTGCCGTTTTTCCTCTGTTTTTGCATCATGGATAAACGCGATCTGCTCTTTTGGGATTCCATTCTGTATCAGTCCTTCTTTGATATAGGAATAAACGCTGAACCGGCTCCCGTCATTTGGGGTTCCGATATCCGAAAAGACAAGCTGAGTCCCGATCTTTCCTTCTGCTAAAACCGCATCATACTCCTGTTTCACACATGCGATGCACTGCTCCAGCTTTCCATCCAGGTTTTTTGGTGCTTCCAGATCCAGAAGTCTGGCATCTGTGCCAAGCAGCCTTGCATCCGTTGTCAGCTTCAAAAAATTATCCACTGAGGCATCCACGCCCCCGTTATGAATCTGCTCTGCCCGCGTCACGAAACTGTCCATGATCTTTCTTCCATAAGCATCCAGTTTTGCGACCTGCACCCGGTATTCTGCCTCCGGCACGTCAAGGTCTAACTGATCCCTGGTCTGCACGTCGGCAATCTCCCGGAACATCGTCAGCAGCTCCGGCAGGTTCCTAAAACGGTTAAACCTGGTCTTAAACCGGTAGCCATTGCCTTCCACTGCCAGCTCCAATGCCGTCGTTGTCTCCCCATAGGTCGCTGCCCAACTGTCAAACTGCTGTAATCCCATCTTTGAAAGTTTGTCGCTTTGCAGGTAACGCTGCATCACATACATTTCACAGATCGAATTTGACACCGGTGTCCCCGTCGCCAGGATCACACCGCGCCCCGGCGTGCATTCATTCAGGTACTGACACTTGGCAAGCATATCGGATGCCCGCTTAGATGCAGCACTTGTAATGCCGGGGATGTTTCCCATCTTGGAAAAGATCTTGCAGTTTTTGTAGATATGTGCCTCGTCGATAAAGATGCAGTCGATCCCAAGTTCTTCAAAACAGATGACATCATCTTTTGATGCATCCTGCAGTCTCTTCAGTTCTGTCTCGATCGACTTTCGCTCCCGCTCCATCTGTTTGACCGTCCAGTGTTCCCCCGTTCTGGCTTTCAGTTCTTCAATCCCCATAAGGATCTCATTCAACTGTCTCTGTAAGATCATCTTCTCTCGATCCGGTGAAATCGGAATGCGTTCAAACTGACTGTGGGACATGATCACACAGTCATACTCCATGGTCGCAAGGCGTGAGATGAATTCTTTCCGGCGGTTTTTCGTAAAATCCCGCTCGGAAGTCACAAGGATATGTGCCCCAGGATACAGGCGCAGAAACTCGGAAGCCATCTGGCGGACCAGTGTTTTTGGTACACTGATCAGCGGCTTTTGTGCCAGTCCAAGGCGCTTGAGTTCCATGCAGGCAGCAATCATTTCAAAACTCTTTCCAGCCCCGACACAATGTGCCAGCAGGGTATTTCCGGATAAAAGTATCCGGGCCACCGCATTCTTCTGGTAAGGCTTGAGTTCGAATGCCGGGTTCATCCCCGGAAACGTAAGGAAACTGCCATCGTATTCCCGCAGTCTTGTATGGTTGAATGTTTCGTTATAATATCGGACGTACTTTTTCCTTCGTCCCGGTTCCTCAAACAGCCAGCTCTTAAACTTCATCTGAAGGAGCTCCTGCTTTTCGGAAGCCAGCATGGTCTCTTTCTGGTTCACCACATAAGTCACGCTGCCATCGGAATGATCGATCCGGTCTTTGACTACTACTTTCCGCATGTTCAACGATGTCTGGAAGATTGTATAGGCATCCATCCGCACGGTTCCATAGGTCTCACTCGCTTGCAAAACAGATGCCTGTGATGCCTTATTGGTGATAAAGTAAGCCCCTGTGACGGGATTTTGTTTTACCGCAATGTCCGTATCGGAAGGGTGTTTCGGATCACGCCGGTAATATCCCGGTGTCCCAAGCGTTTCATACAGAAATGCTTCATAATCCGCTGCTTCGATCCATGGGATTCCGATCTGGATGGAGATGTCCCCTGCCGGGATATCCTCCGGCTGCACCTGCTCCAATGCCTTGACATTTTCTGCAAACAGCTTCGGGTTAGCCCGGAAAGCGCCTTGCGCAAAACGTAGCTTCTTTCTGACATTGCCGGACAGATATTCCCCGGCAGTCACCCATCCCTCGTAAGGTGTCTGTTTCCGGTAACGTGCCGGATCTGGGTAGATCAGTCCCTGCAATTCCTGAATCAGACGTTTCATGGCATCTTCCGTTGTCTCATCTTCTTTTTGCACCAGTCCTGCCATATACGGCAGATTGATCTTTCCATACTGGTTTAAGCTCAAACTGATGGAATCCACTGACGAATCCACCTTTGTGACCACTTCCTGTCTACGCATGGTGCAGTGATAGAAAATATCCGCTTTCCGGACGTGATCCTTTTCCACGATCTCTAAGGCACACAGCAGCGGATAGTCTGCATCCTCCCGGAAAACCTTGTTTCCCATATTGGTCAAATGCCCATACCGTTTCACATACGCATCATAAGTCTGGTTTAGCTGGCGGCGCACACACGTAAGTTCCTCTTCTGTTCCCGTCTTTTGCTGTAACTTTAACAGGCGGTGTACCAGATGCCGGATCTCATCCATCCCGGCAATCCTCTGGCGTGCCATTCTTCCGACAGAAACCGCTTCCATCACAGAATTCCGTTTGAAATATAGTGCCCCGCGTTCATCGAAAAAGTAGGTGTAATTCTTCACATCCGCCGGTGCCGGCGCATACACTGATTCCACTGTATGTACGCATTCCGGCAGCGTTCCCTTGATCCGGTCCAGTGCCGCTTTCACATCATCCGCACAAAAATCCGGTTTTGTGATGAAAAACGCATGTGGGAATCTGGTATCTGCCTGCAGATCACCCAGGACCTGCTCCGGATGATCTACAAAATACGAATTGATCCGGAAGCCATTCGGTGTCTGTACCGTATCCACCCATGTGACAGTATCCGAAAGCGCATGCTCCTTCTTTTGCAGCACCAGGATGTCACTGGTGACTTTCGTCCCTGCCATTCCCTGAAATGCTTCTATGGGAAGCCGCACTGCTCCAAGCAGTACTGCCTTTTTTGCCAGCAGTTTCCGGAATGATGTATTTTTCCCATCCAGTGTCCCTTTTGCGGTGATCAGGATTGCAATCCCGCCAGCCCGCATCAGGTCCACGCTCCTGACCAGAAAATATTCATGGATTTTTAGATGAAAATGATCATAGCGCGCATCTGCCACCTGGCTATTTCCGAACGGGACATTTCCAATGACACAGTCGAAAAAGTTATTCTCATACCCGGTATTTTCGAGTCCGGCCTGTGTGATCTCAGCCTTTTGGTAGAGTTGTTTTGCGATACGCGCACTCACAGGATCGATCTCTACCCCATAGCGGTGGATCATCGGACCTGCATCCATAATGCTAAAAAAATTTCCAATCCCAAGCGACGGCTCCAGCAAGTTTCCCTGGAAAAAGCCAAACCGCTTCAAGGTTTCCCACATGGATTTAGCGATTCCCTGATCCGTATAAAAAGCATCCGTAACCGTTGCCCTGGCAGCCAGGTATTCTTCTTTCGTAAATAATTCCTGCAGGAGTTTGTGTTCGGACGCCCACGCTGCATCATCCTCTGAAAATGCCTGGGAAAGACCGCCCCATCCGACATATCGTGCCAATACTTCCTGCTCTGTCTCTGTTGCCAGACGTTTTTCCCTCTCCAGATGTTTTAACAGCCTGACTGCTTCTACATTTTGCACAAAACGTGCTTTTGCTCCCAGATGCGTGACATCGCCATGAAACCGGAAATCCCTTCTTTGTTGTTTCTTCTTTTTCTGCCGGAATCCAAACCAGTCATACGACAAGAAAAAGGTAAAAAATTGCCTCATTTCTTTTTTCTTTCCTCCTTTTTTGCATACAAAAAATCCGCACCAGTGTGCGGATTCCTTCTTTCTATCTATGTATAAACGGGGTTCCCCCGATTGTATTTTGATTTCTCGCAGGCGATCTCCTGCCCATTCGACGATGCTGCCACATCTGTTCTGATCGTGGGGATATGCTCCCACCTATGATTTGCTGTCCCAACGGGACATATGATTTCTTCAGGTCTGATCCTGATCTATGACTGATATTGTTTATATACGTCAGTTTCCTGCATGTGGAAACTTCATGAAACATGGCAAGTCCAAAATGCGTATAATCTGAGGGTTTTGGATCCCACCAAACGTTTCTTTCAATACCACTTATACCTGTTCTTTTTTTAAATACTCTGAAGATACATAACCTATTAAATCATTATAGGTAACCAAAAACCATTTCACATTTTTTATCGTTGTATAATATCCATAACAAATGACCTGTTCCTGATATGGAATCGTCAGAATAAGATTATCTTGTGATATTTCACCTGGTTTATACCGTAAATTAAGTCCCTCTTTGGCAATAATCAAATATTTACCTGCATATGTATTTTCTTTTTCTTTCGCATATGCAACTTTCTTCTCTGATTTATTTGATTCTGCTGTTTTTGAAATCTGTTGATTCGTGATTGTACTTTGAGCTTTGCTTCCATAATCTGGTAAACAATATCCTCGAATATATCGTCCATTCACCTGTATATTTCGATATGCAACAGCATTTCCCTTATTTCCCTCTATTACTTTCATCATATTCCCAGACACTTCTACAACAATACCAATATGATCTGGCATTCCTGTACAATCACCCTGACCATTATCGTCCCAATCATATAGTAACAAATCCCCCTTTGACGGGGCATAATCATCTGCTTCCTGCCAGCGATCAGCTTTTTTGTACAACTCAATCATTACATTGCAACTGCATTCTACAAACATTATATCTGTCAAACCACATAACATAGAAATTACAGATACAAAAACTGCACACCAATAATCCTTATAGGTAACCTTGTAGCTTCTCGGTAAGGGTTGATATGTATTATACCTATCTATAATTTTTTTATATGTACCATCCTGCTTGTTATAACCCAAATAACTTATTGCAGTATTAACAACATTTTGTCGAATTTCATTTTCTGTCATATCTATTTTCTCCAATTATTATTTTGGTTGAGAGTATTCCATGGCAGCTTTACTATCAGACAATCCTACTGTTGTTGGATCATTAATTACTCCCACGATAACTAATACTGTAAATACCGCATCCACTAAATCTAGTAATTTACCTTGTACTTTTTCAACTTCAAAAGAATATCCAAATATACTTAATATCACCTGTACCAGCATCATCATTGCAGGAATAAATGTAACCCAAAAATTTTTATTTTTTAAGCGCACACGCCAATTAATTGATTTCATTTCTATTTTCCTTTCTCTGTAAGTTTCAAATTTTCAATTTCTAATTTCATCTTAACAATTGTTGCATCTTCATCAAGTTCATGATAGACATCATACATTTTGCAGAAATTTTCATATGCATTTGTAGAAATATACCCCTGCTCCATGTATCTATCGTGACATTCTATTAGTTGCATCCTCAAAAGCAACATCGTACCTTTTTTAGATGCATTACGATCCCTCGTCTGGCTTTTCAATAACCAAACAATGTAACCTAACAAAATAGGCAATACAATCGTATAAGTCTGCATTAGCAATTGTTCCATTGCATTCACCTCATCTCTTTGTTATTGTGTTATAAAAATATTTTTATAGCTTTCACTTTATAAAGACAAATTTCTTATTCAGATGTAAATTAAAAGTGTTTTTACATCTTTATAAATAATCCAAATATATATTTACAATTTATCCAACAACCTGCTCTTTATAAGATGTAATGCATTACAAATATATAATTTGGAGGAAAAAAATGTCATATCACGCAAGAAACAAAGGTGGATTAAAAAAAGTCTATAGTAATACTGCATTATCAGATGGTATTGATTGCAATCCCAGCCCAGGAAAACTGTATACTGGAGAAGGATTCATTGTTTTAGGTCCCGTTAGTTCGGTTAATCCTACATTAGAAATTTACTTTAGAAATTCTTCTGGTAAACTGGTTAAGGGATTTATTGAACCTTCTAATGTAGAAAATATGATTTATTCAGGCGTAAAAGTAAATAGTTCTGTGGTTGGAACAAATTATCGTTTCAAATTACGAAGGAATTTATCTATTGTAGACAAAAATAACTATGTACAGTTTGTTTTAAATGCCGGGAACTATATTTACACTAATACAGGTACCGCTGGAAAAACTCAAAAAGAAAATTTAGCTATAAACGCTTACAAAAAAGATGGAAAAATTACATATTATAATGGTTTTGTTCGTCTCCACTACTCTGCTGGATCTATGTTATCAAGCAATTTCGATCTTATTGCAGAATAAAAAAGTGTCTTCGACACTTCAACTCCCCTGCCCCTCACTCATGA
>NZ_JRFU01000152.1 GCF_003122485.1 Eubacterium ramulus | reverse complement strand
ACCTTCTCCTTAGAAGACAGCCGTTCGGATTTGGCTGTCTTTTTATTTTGTCTTTTTATAGTCCAAACTTCTGATACTAAGTTTGTTTTCACCTTTGTGTAAAAAACTTATTTTATGTTCCTTTTGTCTAAAATTGGTCCTTCCTGTGCAATTATTACAAGGCTTTTGAAACTGATTACTTTTTGGTCTTATAAAAATTGCATAGTTTTTCTGTGATTTTTTATGAATGATTGTGAACACTTATGCACGTACATTTGCTATTATAATAACTGTAAAAACCCCCAATACATTATAAGTTTTTTGCTACCCCCATAGTAAAAAATACCTTCTCCTTAAAAAGACAGCCGTTCGGATTTGGCTGTCTTTTATTTTTGTTTAAAAAATACTACTATGAGAAATGTCTGTTGTACTACACACATAATAGTTTTACCCAAAAGTATATACACTACAAGGTAAAACTTTTTATTTTAGTTTCATTCATTTTCTATTAACTATTCGCTACATCTTCTATCGCAGTTTTCTTTATATGTTTTCCAATGATCTCAGACACGTCACTGACCGTAATAAATGCAGAAGTATCAACTTCTTTGATCAGACGTTTCAGTTCATAGATTTCCAGACGATTCAACACACAGTACAATACAACTTTCTTTCCACTAATCAGACCTTCGCCCTCCAGCATTGTCACAGTTCTGCCAAGCTTCTGATAAATCTGATCCGCGATCTCTTTTCCCTCGTCAGTAATGATCATAGCCGCTTTCGCCTGCTCCAGACCAGTCTCTACCTTATCAATAATTTTCGATGTAATAAAATAAGTAAGAAGACTGTACATTGCGCGGTCAAATCCAAAAAGAAGTGCCGCTACAATATAAATAATCACATTAAAAATCAGCACCGTCTGTCCCACCGGGAACTTGAATTTGCGGTTCAGCAAAATTGCCACTGTTTCCGTCCCATCCAGACAGCCGCCAAATCGAATGACCAGACCCACACCTGCTCCAAGGATCACACCACCGAAACATACTGCCAGCAAATACTGATCTGTGGCATTCACCCACGGCGCAAACACTTCCAAAAATATGGAAAACATCGCCATAGCATAGCCGGATTTTACGATAAATGTCACACCAAGTTTTCGGGAACCAATCAGAAGAAACGGAATGTTCAGAACGATGGTCAGAATACTTAACGGGATATGGGTTAGGTTATTTACCATGATGCCGATACCAATGACACCGCCATCCAAGATCGTGCAGGGCACCAGAAATTCTTCAATGGCAAATGCAGCGATGGCAGATCCCACGGTCAACATCAGAAAATCTAAAAACAGTCGCATTTTCGGGTTCAATTCTCTCATTCAGATTCCTCCTTTTTTAATCCAGCTATTTTGTTACTTTCCTTTTTCTCTGATGATCATTACAATCAGTCAGCCAGGCAAATGTCCTCACTCTTCTTACTTAGTCAAGCGGATATTCGCAATCCGCTTCGCTACTTGCTCATAACCGAA
>NZ_JRFU01000151.1 GCF_003122485.1 Eubacterium ramulus | reverse complement strand
CGCGTCATGCAATTGCATGACATACTTCAACTGCGCACCTCTGTAATCCCATCTGATATATGTCTAAACTTCATGCCATACAGTCTCAGTTCCTGCTCATAAAGAGTTGCGATATCTTCATAAATCGTTAAGAATTTGGCGCGGTTTCCGGAAAGAATTGTCTGTTAAAGTGTCAGCATAAAGGAATTAGGGAACAATTCCTTTCCGAATGCATTCAAATCGAGTATAATAACGGGGAGGTGAAAGATTATGATAAATATTTTAGTATGTGATGATGATAAAGATATTGTAGATGCCATTGAAATCTATCTGGCTCCGGAAGGATACCATATCTTAAAGGCATATGATGGCATTCAGGCCATCGAAATGATGCGAAGCAACGATATTCAGCTTTTGATCATGGATGTTATGATGCCGCGTATGGACGGTATCCGGGCCACGTTAAAAATCCGTGAAGAATCAAATATTCCGATCATTATTCTTTCCGCGAAAACGGAGGATACGGATAAGATTTTCGGATTGAACGTAGGAGCAGATGATTATGTGACAAAACCATTTAACTCTTTGGAGCTTGTGGCAAGAGTAAAATCGCAGCTGCGTCGTTATACAAAATTGGGGACAATGACGTCGGAAACAGTTTCCAATGTTTACCGCACAGGTGGACTGGAGATCAACGATGATATGAAGCAGGTCACAGTCGATGGCAGAGTCGTAGAAAAACTAACACCAATACAATATAATATCCTTCTTTTCCTGACAAAAAACAAAGGAAGAGTGTTCTCCATCGAACAGATTTATGAAAGAATCTGGAACGAAGATGCCATCAATGCAGATAATACGGTAGCGGTACATATCCGACATATCCGGGAAAAAATTGAGATCAACCCGAAGGAACCGCGTTATCTGAAGGTGGTATGGGGAATCGGCTACAAGGTGGAGGATATTAAAGTCGAGTAGAACAGGAGATCCTTTATGAAGAAAAAATATTTTTACAGCATGTGGGCGAAGATGCTGACAACGGCGGTTCTTCTGATCGCCGGCGGTCTGACTGCAGTCTGTGCCGGATGGAGTATGGCTGGGCTTTCTTCAGGCATGAACGTGAATGAGATTATGAGCCCGGTTTCCTATGAGGAAAGTCAGAAGGCAGAGCACTATGTGAGACGGGAACTACAGGACCAGCTGGGTAAATTCCGCTCTGAAACTAAGATTTTGCAAGGAAATGCTTATAATGGTGATCTGACTTTAGATATATCTAACTTGAATGATGGTGTAAATGCAGAGAACAAAAACCAGAATTTGGAATATAAACTGTCCGATCTGGATGCATTTTACAATTCTGATGGCTATCCGATCCTTTGCTGGCTGACACAGACAAAACATGAATATGTGTATGATGCATATGAAGAAGGTGATGAAACTGATACCAGCGAATATAAGACTTCTAACTCCAGTACGGAAACTACAACTGTTCCTACAGCGGAATCTGCCACAGATACCAATATTCCGGAACCGGTGAATGTAGAAACGACGAATATCAGTGGCTGGTTTGACGCAGGTGATGGAAGTACCGGTGACAACAGACATCCGGAAGCATATGATTCTTATCAGGTGAAATGTTATAATAATGAATCGGACGTAGTATATGCAAACGGAATTGATGTTGAGCAGAAATTTATCAAAAATATCAACGGTGTAACGCTGGCTGAGTATGCACGTGAAAATGATCAGCTGAATCTGCTTTCCGATTATTATGATGATTTGCTGGAGGCAGCAAGTCAGGTACACGATTTGGTAAACCAGACATCGAGTATACAAAAGCAATATGACAATACAAATGTATATGTATATCTGGTAAACGAAGATGATGGTACTATATATACGAATGTGCCGGCCTGGAATACAGAACAGGCCATGTCCCTTGACCAGTTGGAAGAGCAGTATCAGAGCAAAGATTATTCTGCACAGGGTAAATACCTGTATCTGATGATGGATGAGGCATCCGGAGATAGTTATGCATCTGTAACTTTCCTGGCGGATGAACTGAAGGGAACAATCAGAGATATTATGGGAGACGGCAACTGGAGGATTTTTGTCGGACTTGATACCAATTATCATTGCAGAACATCGCAATCATATTATGATTCCATGTATTATACGGCTTATCAGGATATATCCGGACAGATTGCATTTAACTTTGGAAATGGCGAATACCGCATAAATGTTTTCGCAGCTATCTGGGTATTCTTAAGTCTGGCAATTGTAATGATTATTATGATCGGAGTACAGACCGGACGCAGACCGGAAGATGACGAGATTCATCCGGTACTTATGGATAAGTTCCCAATCGAGATTTTGATAATCAAGGATATTATTCTCTGGGTTGCACTGGTTGTTGGATATGCGGAATCTGTTGTTCACATTTCCTCTAATGATAGATATTATTACAGTACATTACCGTCTGCGTTTGGAAATGCCATGGCACAGTGTACGGTTTTAGGAGTCCTGGCAGCAGTATTGTTTGCATGGAATGTGAAGAGTTATGGACGAAGAATCAAAGAACGTAAAATTGGCGGAAGTATCATTGCAGGTATTGCACATGCAATAAAAAGAACTGTAGATGCTTCCAGAAAAACAATTCAGAATTCTTACCGTGCCCAGAAAGCAAACAAACAGCTGCTGATCGCATATATTGTACTGATCGGTGCGCAGATCATTTTTATGTGGATCATTTGTACCTTTGGCTTTAATTGTATGGGTGGACTGGCATTTATCTTCTTTGTGCTGATGGTATTATTTGATATTTTTGTATATTTGAAAATGCTAAAGAGCACCAGTGGAAAAGAAGCGATCAAGGATGGAATTCAGCAGTTGGCAGCAGGAAACCTGGATTACCGTATTAATACTGAGCATATGTCCGGAGAAAATCTGGAACTGGCAGAAGAAATCAATAAAGTTCGTGATGGTGTGGAAAAAGCAGTCGATGCGGAGATGAAGAGTGAACGTCTGAAAACAGACCTGATCACTAACGTATCTCACGATATCAAGACACCTCTGACGTCTATTATCAATTATGTGGATATACTAAAACGCGAAAATATTCAGGATGAGCGGATTGCCGGTTATATTGATATCCTGAATCGCAAAGCATTTCGTCTGAAACAGCTGACAGAAGATCTGGTAGAGGCTTCCAAGATCAGTTCTGGAAACATTACCCTGACGATGCAGGAAATTAATCTGAAGCAGCTGATCAAGCAGACAAACGGTGAATTTGAAGAAAAATTTGAAGCAAAGAACCTGGATCTGATCTGTGATCTTCCGGAAGAACAGATGCTGATCATGGCAGACGGACGCCGGATGTTCCGTGTCATCGAAAACTTGTATAACAATGCGGCAAAATATGCGATGCCGGGAACCAGGGTGTATGTAAGCGGAAGCATTGAGGGTGATACCGTCGTATTTTCCATGAAAAATGTGTCCGAGAATCCGCTAAACTTTAAGGCAGATGAGCTGATGGAGCGTTTTGTACGGGGCGATGTGTCCAGAAGTACAGAGGGCAGCGGATTAGGCCTTGAGATTGCACGAAACCTGACGGTTATGCAGAAAGGTACTTTTGATCTGTATCTGGATGGCGACTTGTTCAAAGTAACAATTACATTCCAGAGAATCAAAAAAGAGGAGCAGAATCCAAAGACCGAACAGACAGAATCATAAATAAAAGATGAAAGAGATGGACAGAAGAAAGAAAAAGTTACGGAAGTTCATCTCTTTTTTTCAGGAATGCCATGTTGCGGATCGTGTCGAAATTTTACGATGAGATTTTCTTGAGTGCTGTCATAAATGTGCTACAATTAATGTAACAGTAATAAAGGAGGATATTGTCGTGAAAAAGGTACGATATATGATTTCAGATGCAGCAGCGATGATGCATGTGGAATCTCATGTATTACGTTACTGGGAAGAAGAACTGGAATTAGATGTTCCACGCAATGAGATGGGGCACCGTTACTATACAGAAGAAAATATCCATCAATTTGAACAGATTAAGAAATGGAAAGAAGAAGGTTATCAGCTCAAAGCCATCAAAATGATGCTGCACAGTGATAATCCTGAATTATTAGAACAAGAGCAGGAAATGCAGAGCCAGCATCTGAAGCTGGTGCCGGATCAGGAGACCGTTCCGGACAAAGATCTGTCACATACATTGCCGGCAAAAACACAGGAAACCAAAGAATCGATGAATCAGACTGTCCCGGCAGGAATGTCAAAACTGGAACAATTTCAGTTAATGATGAATGATATCGTCCGGAACGCCATTGCTGAGAATAACCAGTCACTGGGACAGGCAGTATCCGAGCATGTGGGTGAAAAAGTCATCAAAGAAATGAATTATCTGATGCGGGAGCAGGAAGAACAGGAAGAAGAACGCTACCGGAAACTGGACGAAGCAATCCGCAGCAGGCAGATGAATCGAAAAGAGAAAAAGCAGAAAGAAAAACTGTCCCGAAGAAAAGCAAAAGCAGAAAAAGCTGGAAAACATCGGTTCCGCACCAAGGAAAGTACGGTCTGAAGAAAAAGCTGACAGTTATAAGTAGTAAATGTGGACAAGACATAAATGCAAAATTGGAGAATCCTTCCGCGATAAGCGATTAAGTAAGCGACCGATTTTCACAAGGTTTTGCGCGAATGGGAAGCGACCAGCATCTATAGGAGCTGAGAATGAGCGCGATGAAACCGCAGTGAAATGAGGGTAGCGCACGTCTGGCGATCGTGGAAGGATTCTCCGATTTTGTTTTATACGTAAATAATCAATTCATTACAAATATCCCCCGTCAAAGGTAATAACCTGCCCGGTAAGATAACCCGGCGCCTCAATCAGCTTCAAAATCATCTCTGCCACTTCCTCCGGCGCTGCAAACCGTCCGGCAGGAATCTCATTTTCCAGTTCTGCGCGTTCATCATCATCAAAACATGCGTTCATGCGCGTATCGATCACCCCACAGGCAATCGCATTCACCTGAATATTACTTGGCGCAAGTTCTTTCGCCAGTGCCCTTGTAAAAAGATTCACGCCACCCTTGCTGGCAGAATATGCCACCTCACAGGAAGCACCGGAGACACCCCACATAGAAGAAATATTGATGATCTTTCCCTGCTTTTGCGCTACCATATGCGGAATCGCATATTTACAGCAGGAGAATACGGAAGTCAGGTTTGTATTTATCACGCGATTCCATTCGTCAATGCTCATATCCTGTAGCAGACCAATGTGGGAAATTCCTGCATTGTTGATCAGAACATCAATAGCATCATGGGAATCCTCAATCTGCTGAAACATGGCTGCTACTTGTGCATGATCCGAGATGTCGCAGGCAACAGGGGTACATTCTACGTGATAAGTTTCGGTCAGTTCTTTTGCATATGCTGTAAGGCTTTCCACAGAAGTCCGGCAGTTTAAAAACAGGCGGTAACCTGCCTGTGCCAGTTGTCTGGCAGCTGCTTTTCCGATTCCATGGGAAGCTCCGGTAATAAGTGCTGTTTTCATAAATTTATTCATTCCTTTATCATTTATTAGTATAAAATTTGTTTCTGTCATTTTAATAAAGTACACAGAGCATTTTTTATAATAAGTCTTCCGGGTACTTGCGTTAAAATTTGACAATCTGTATTATCACATTTAAAAAATATAACATAAGAATTTTAACATAAGACAGATACCGTGTATAGAATGAATACCGTTGCATTCCTGAGAAATGCTATTCCAAACATTAAAAACAGACTAAATTTGGGAAAATCCATAGCCTAATTTAATGTAAAATGATATAATTAGTCAAAAAAACAAGGGAGAAATGTTATGGAAGTATGTAAGATCAGTGATGTGATCCGGGATGCGCGGATCAGAAGCGGAATGACGCAGGAAGCACTGGCATTTGGGATTTGTTCAGTCAGCACGCTGTCGAAAATTGAAAATGGTCGACGCATGCCGCAGGTGAGAGTTTTTGAAGCGCTGATGGATCGTATGGGGGAGTCATCGGAGCGCTGTCTTGTGTATGTCGGCGAGCATGAACTGCAAAAAAAGAGGATGCAGGATCAAATGACACTGGCAATGCTTTTGAAAGACCGTCTGCTGTTGGAAACAGAACTGGCGCAGTATGAGAGACTGGTGCAAAAAAGAAAGCTTATGGATGAGCAGTGGCTCAGTCTTGGAAATACTGTTCTGCAGTGGTGGGGCGGTGCTGCCCTGCCGGATACGGAACAGCGACTGACGAAAATCCTTGGCATGAGCTGCCAGAATTATCGGGAAAAGTGGGATGGGGAAATGCAGTATACATACTGTGAAATCCTTATTTTTCAAATGCTGGTACAATGCCGGATGTTAAACGGTGATTTTTTATGGAGCATTTCTGTCCTGAATGGAATGCGTCACTATCTGAAATGTGGCAGCGGTATTCTGTGGAAAGAGCGGATGCTGATCTCCGTCCATGTTTTGATGGCACAGATTTATTTTATTACAGAAAAGTATCCAAGTTCTGCCAAATACAGCGCAAAAGGTCTCACCATCAGTATGAATGCGGACTGTTATCATTTTGCACCGGTTTTGTTGAACTTACTGGCAGCTTGTGAGGCAAAACTTGGTGATACTTCAGAAGCAGAGCAGGCAGAAAGCTGTTCAAAACTGCTGGACGCATTTATGACAAGTAAGAAGTACCTGTCGAAGTTTATGAGTTAACATTATCATAGTTTATAGTTTAATCCCATGGCGAAAATGGAAAATTTGAAAAAAATATGATATTTTGCATAAGTACCATTCACAAATAAAAAAAATGTGCTAAACTAAAGAGAATGTAAAAAAGTATTTCATATTAAGGAGATTAATATAATCATGAATATTGTAGTTTTAGCTGGCGGACTCAGCACAGAGAGGGATGTTTCCCTGAATACAGGAGCCATGGTAAGTAAGGCATTGCGCTCCAAAGGACATAACGTAATTATGCTGGATGTTTTCATGGGTTACCATGATCAAGAGGAAGATATCACAGGAATTTTTGAGCGTGCGGAAGAGGCAAGTGCCGAAGGGACACAGATTCCGGGAGAAGCTCCGGATATCGCACAGGTAAAGGCAATGAGAAAAGATCAGTCTGACTGCTTCTTTGGACCAAACGTGATCAAAATCTGTCAGGCAGCGGATGTCGTATTTATGGCACTGCATGGCGAGAACGGTGAGAATGGTAAGATTCAGGCAGCCTTTGATCTGTTTGGCATTCAGTATACAGGAAGCCGTTACCTTGGAAGTGCACTGGCTATGGACAAAGGCATTTCCAAGAAAATGTTTGAGGCAGCCGGCATCCCGACACCGCATGGTATTTCCATGAGCAAAGCACAGCGTGGTGTTCCGTTCGCAGAGACAGGATTAAGCCTTCCGTGTGTTGTAAAACCATGCTGCGGCGGTTCCAGTATCGGTGTTACCATTGTCCGTACTGCAGATGAGTATGAAGCTGCTCTGGATGAAGCATTTAAATATGAAAATGAGATTGTGATCGAGGATTACATCTGTGGTCGTGAGTTTTCCGTTGGTGTTATTGACATGCAGGCACTTCCTGTTATCGAAATTGCTCCGGTAGAAGGTTTTTATGATTACAAGAACAAATACAAAGCAGGAAGCGCAGTTGAGACCTGTCCGGCTGACATTCCGGAAGAAGTTGCAAAAGAAATGCAGAAACATGCTGTTGCAGTTTGCCGTGAACTTGGTCTGGACGCTTATGCCCGCATGGATTTCCTGTTAAATGACAAAAACGAGATGTTCTGTCTGGAAGCAAATACTCTGCCGGGTATGACAGCAACAAGTCTGTTACCGCAGGAAGCAGCTGTCATCGGCATTCAGTACGAGGATCTGTGTGAGCGTCTGATCCAGATTTCTCAGGAAAAATACGGAGGAAAACATGAATAACACATTGGAGCAGATGACACTGGAAAATATCGCAAAAGCATGCGGCGGTACTTATGTAGGCGACGATGCACAGCGCGGCAGCGAGATCACCGGCGCAGTTATTGACAGTCGTCAGGTAGAGCCGGGCTACTTATATATCCCGATCCGCGGAGAGCGCGTGGATGGACACCGTTTTATCCCGGATGTATTTGAAAAAGGTGCGCTGGCAGTTTTATCCGAGGAACCATTGGAAAATCCGGCAGGACCGTACATTCAGGTGGCTTCCAGCGAGCAGGCACTGAAAGATATCGCAGAATTTTACCGTTCCACACTTTCTATCAAAATTATCGGAATTACCGGAAGTGTTGGAAAAACAAGTACAAAAGAAATGATTTCCGCTGTTTTAAGCCAGAAATATAACGTGCTCAAAACAGAAGGAAACTTTAATAATGAGATCGGTCTTCCTCTGACGATTCTCCGCATTCGCAGAGAACATGAAGTGGCAGTGGTTGAGATGGGAATTTCTGAGTTTGGTGAGATGCATCGAATTGCAAAAGTAGCAAAACCGGATATCTGTGTCATGACAAACATCGGACAGTGCCATTTGGAAAATCTCATTGATCGTGACGGTGTACTCCGTGCGAAATCAGAGATTTTTGATTTCCTGAAAACGGATGGACATATTGTGCTGAACGGAAATGATGATAAGCTGATTACTGTGCAGGAAGTAAAAGGTGTAAAACCGGTATTTTATTATGTAGAAGATGGTACTGCTAAAAAAGCAGATCTGCCGTATGAAATTACCGCAGATGCTATCGAAAATAAAGGACTTCGCGGACTGAATGCAAACCTGCATTTTCCAGAGGAAGTCTGCCAGATCCATGAGCCGATCCCGGGCGTACATAATGTATACAATGCATGCGCAGCGGCATGTGTCGGACGTATCATGGGACTGACTAATGAGGAAATCTGTCAGGGTATCGCCCATGCAAAAACCATTGCAGGACGTACGAACCTGATCACATTGGGTGAGGTGCTTGTCATCGATGACTGTTACAATGCAAACCCGGTTTCTATGAAAGCATCTTTAGATGTACTGGCACAGGCAGATGGTCGCAAGATCGCGGTTCTTGGTGACATGGGAGAACTTGGAGAAAATGAGCGTGAGATGCATTATGATGTAGGAAAATATGCAGCAAATACAGGTGCTGATATTCTGTTCTGCTGTGGAACTCTCAGTGAGGAACTGGCAAAAGGTGCACAGCGCGGACATACAAAAGTAATGTATTTTGCAGACCGTGAAAAACTGACACAGACATTGATCAATTTTGTGGAAGCCGGTGATACGGTACTTGTAAAAGCTTCTCATTTCATGGAGTTTCCAAAGATTGTAAAGGCGCTGGAAGAAGCGTTGGAGGCATAAAAAATCAGATAAAAAATAACTTTTGGGTTATTAGGCAGAGTATAAGAAATATCGAGAATATTTTTTTATGACAAGAACTATAAAAAGAAAACTGGGAAATAGCAATTTGCTATACTCCCAGTTTTTTTGCGTTATAAAATTGTTTTTATTTTTCTGAAAAATGCCAATACTTCGTGCAAAAGAGATATTTTTTTATTGCTCAGATGCTTTCTGTGCATCCAGCATTTCCTGAATCATATTCTGAGAAAGGCGGCCAAGGGCACGTCTCTCTTCTTTTGCCAGCTCTTTCGGATAGATCGGAGCGCCATATTCTACCGTAACATGTGTCGGTTTTACAAATGGCATATGATCTTTGATAATGTCTCTGGTATGGGAAATTGCCATTGGAACGATCGGACATCCGGTTTTCTCTGCAATTTTCATACTTCCCTCTTTGAACGGTGCCATCTCATCGCTGTCTCCGCGGGTTCCCTCCGGGAAAATGCAGATGGAAATGCCTTTTTTGACATATTCGATTGCCTGCAGGATCGTTTTTAAGCTGGCTTTCATATCATCACGTTTCAGAAACAGGCAGTAGAGCCGTTTCATCCAGATGTTCAGCAGCGGAACCTTTTCCAGAGAATCCTTTGCGATGTAGCCGGTCAGATCCGGACAGAGTGCATAGGTGATCATAATATCAAAATAACTGTTGTGGTTTGCTACATAGAGCACCGGTATGCCCTTTGGTACATTTTCCTGCCCTTTTACGGTGAGTTTTACACCGCAGATCCGGCAGATGACATGAAATGCCCACTGTACCATGCGCAGGCTGCTGATGTCACGCAGGTGCGGATTTTTTTTGCCGATGAGCCATTCTACAAAAAGCACCGGAATTCCGATGATCAGATAGCAGACGGCGAACAAAACTGCAAGAATTGTTCTTAACATAATATTTCCTCCAAATAGTTTTTAGGTACTCTCAGAATCTTTCCTTTAAAAGATTTCGAAAGTACATTTCTAAAATGTAATAAAAATGTAATTTCTTTTAAAAAGACTTATCTAGTATAGCAGATAGTTTTTAATAAATCTATGCATATTTTTCGGATTTGAAAAATAGAATAGACCAAAGAAACAGCGGGGACAGGGAGTAGCAGTTTTTATGAAACGAATAAGCAGCATTTTTACCGTGAGTCTGCTGGTACCTATTTTGGGACTGACAGGCTGTGGATTACAAAAGACCGGGACGCAAAAGGTACGTGATCTGGATTATACCGTTGTCACAGAACAGGAGCTTCCGGAGGAATTACAAAAGGAAATTGATGAACGCTATACCGAAGACTTCAAAATGACCTGCATGCTGGATGACAGCCTGTACATTGTGCGTGGCTTTGGAATGCAGGAGACCGGAGGATACAGTATACAGGTTCAAGATCTGTATCTGGCGCAAAATGCGATTTATTTTGAGGCAGATCTCATTGGACCGGAAAATGGTGCGGAGGCAGAAAAGGCAGTCAGCTATCCGTATATTGTCGTCAAGACCGAACGACTGGAAGAAAATGTGGTATTTGAATAGGAAAGGGGAAACATATGGAATTAAAAACAGAAGCTCTTTATATGGAAGAAAAAAAGGGACCGGCGATCACTCAGGTAACATTTGATGAAACATATCATCTTCCGGATTATCTTCCGGATTTTTTTTCTGTGATACTAAGCCGCGGGGATGTCCGGCTGGATGAAAGTAAGTGTGGAAACGGACATATCATGGTGCGCGGTGTGCTGCAGTTTCGGGTATTGTACCGCACCGGACAGGGGGAATGGAAGATCAGCAGTCTGGAAGGGGAATATCCGTTTCAGGAGACACTGATGCTGGAGGAAGCGGGAGAATTTGACATGCCGCAGACGGAGGTGTTTCTGGAAGATCTGACGGTTCGGATGATCAATGCCAGAAAGCTGAACATTCAGGCTTTGTTAGAGATTCACTGCACCGCCCGCACACGGTTGGAATTGCAGATCCCGGTGGGAATGGAACAGGAGGAGTCCTGTGAGCATCTGTACCGGAAAAAGGAGTTTCTGGAACTGTGTTATCGCGGGGAAGAATTGTGCGCTATGCGGGAAGAAGTGCGTCTGCCTTCAAATAAACCGAATATCCGCCAGTTACTCTGGCAGCAGGCACAGCTTTTTGGCATGAATGTCCGTGTGGCAGCCGGGGAAGTGACTGTACAGGGCGAATTACAGGTGTTTGTCATTTATCTGGGAATGCAGGAAGACCGCATGCAGTGGGCAGAGATGCGCGTTCCGTATCAGTGCCGGCTGGAGATTCCGGAAGCTTCCCCGGATATGGTGTCGTATCTGACAGCAGATCCCGGCGCGATTCGGTGTAGTGTGCAGGCGGATGCCGATGGCGAAGAACGGGTGATTCTGGCAGAAGCGGATATTCCGATTCGAATGTGGCTTTACCGGGACATCAGCAAAAATCAGCTGGAAGATGTATATTCGCTGGAAAAACAGCTGATACCGAAACGAAAACCGGTAAAAATCCGGCAGCTTCATATGAAAAATGAGAGTCAGTGTCGGGTAAATGATACGCTGCAGATAAAAAATACAGAGGAAGAAGTGCTACAGATCGGTGCCGGTTTTGGAACGGTAGAACCGGAACACTGGGAGATTTCGCCAAATGGTCTTATGATCGAGGGAACGGTTCGGATGCAGGTCTTTTATATGGTAAGCTCCGACAGTGCGCCTGTGGGAGCAATGGAGAGTTTAGTGCCATTTCAGTGTCAGATGGAAATGCAGGATCTGGATGAGACTTGTGAGATTGAGATCCAGACAACATTGGAACATTTATCCTTCCTGATGAAAAATGCATCAGAGATCGAAGTGCAGGCAATTATCAATGTCAGTGCATTGGTTACAAAATTAAAAGAGGAAGAACTGATCAGTGCGATCGAAGAAGAAGCGGCAGATGCACAGGCAGACGAAAAACTGCCGGGGATTGTGGGACTGATCCTGACCGGCTCCTCAGAACTGTGGGAGATTGCCAAGAAATATCATACGACGGTGTCTGCCATCCGCAAGACGAATGAACTGGAGGAGGAAACAGAATTAAATGGAAGAAAAATTTTGGTAGTCAAACAAGTTCTGGATATCGGATGAGCCCGAACGTATATCAACTGCGAGATGACGATTACTTCTATATATAAAAGTAAAATATAGAGATAAACGATAAAATAGATAGTAAAAATAAAAAGAACTTCGGAGGTTTGCACAGAATCATAGAATTGTTACAAAGATATTACAGAAAAGTGTGAAATATTTCTAAAAAGCGTCTATTTTGGTTGAAATCCTGCAATGAAGATGTTATAATCCTAAAGGTAGCTGAAAAAGGATTTACAAAGGAGTATTTATATATATGAAAAAGAGATTATTAGCAACAGTTCTGGCAGCGGTTATGATCATTTCCGGAACTCAGATCGCAGGAGCAACATCCCTCTCTCAGGCAAGAAGCCAGAAGAATCAGGCGCAGAACAAACTTGATTCTGTAAACAGTCAGATCGCAGATATTGAGAGCCAGCAGTCCAGTCTGCAGTCAGAGATTGATAAAGTAGATTCAGATTTAGTAGATGTACTGGTAAGTCTGGACCTGATCTCTGATCAGATTGATCAGAAAAAAGTAGAGCTTGCACAGGCAGAATCAGATCTGGCAGCAGCAAAAGAGAAAGAAGCTGAGCAGTATGATGCTATGAAGAACAGAATCCGTTACATGTATGAGAACGGTGACAGCTCTTTCCTGGATGCATTCGTTGGTGCACAGAGCTTTGCAGATGTATTGAACAAAGTAGAGAATTTCTCCAAGGTATATGATTATGATCGTAACCTTCTGGTAGAATATCAGAATACAAAGACAGAAGTTGCAAACCTTGTAACTCAGGTTGAAGAAGAGAAGAAAGATCTGGAAGAAAACCAGGCTACATATCAGGAACAGCAGAAGAATCTGGAAGAGATGAAAGCTCAGAAGAGCAGCCAGATGTCTGATTTTGAAAATCAGCTTGCACAGGCACAGAGCCTTGCAGCACAGTACAAACAGACTGTTGCAGAGCAGAATGCGATCATCGCACAGAAACTTGCAGAAGCACAGACTGTAAAAACATCTACTGCAGGTGTTTCCAATGTAGCAAACAATAACAGCAGCTCAAGTTCCAAATCAGAATCTAAGAAATCATCCGATTCTGATTCCGGAAACTCTAATTCCGAAAGTTCTTCTTCCGATAGCAGCAGTTCCAGCTCAGGATCAGGTTCAGGATCTGCAGTAGCAAGCTATGGCTGCCAGTTCGTTGGTAATCCATATGTATGGGGCGGCGAGAGTTTAACAAACGGAGCAGATTGTTCCGGATTTGTTAAGAGTGTATATGGACACTTTGGTGTATCACTTCCACACAGCTCCGGTGCATTGACAGGTGTAGGTCGTGCAGTATCCACATCCGATATGCAGCCAGGTGATATCGTATGCTACAGTGGTCACGTTGCAATTTACATTGGCGGTGGTCAGATCGTTCATGCAAGTTCACCATCCACAGGTATCAAGATCGGACCTGTAAACTACGGAAAATCCATTATTGCAGTTCGTAGAATTTTCTAATCAAAGAACAGATATTAAAATCCTCTGGGCATTATGCTCAGAGGATTTTTTTGTGCAAAAAAGAGGCACAGTTGATCATGTTGTTCGCCAGAAAAAGTGTTCGTATCTTAGACAGGAGATAACTTTTATTTTGGGTAAAAAAATTCCCGATCAACAGTAAATCATGTGATCGGGAATAGATTAGATATTGTATTATTTGCAAAGTTCAGCAACAACCTGGTTAATGACTTTTCCGTCAGCTTTGCCTTTCAGCTCTGCCATAACAGCTTTCATGATCTGACCTTTGTTCTTGGTTGCCAGTACGCCGGCAAAACGCTCAGTAAGGATTGCTTTTACTTCCTCTGCGGAAAGCAGCTTCGGAGCATATTCACTGATAATGTCATAACGTGCCTGATATTCTTCTTTCAGATCAGTACGGTCTGCCGGGCAGGTATCCACCTGTTCTTTTACACTCTTTAACTCTTTTAAAATCACGCGGGCAACCAGCTCCGGTTTGATGTCATCACGGCATCCCTCATCGATGGCTACTTTTTTGACTGCGGATACTAAGGATGAGATGGCATCCTTACGTACTTTGTCTTTTGCCTTCATAGCGGCAATCATGTCTTTTTGTAATGTCTGCATTTCCATAATGTAGTACCTCCTGTATTTTCAGGCAGACAAAAGCGTCTGCTCATTTTTAGCAAAACAATGCTTCGTCAAGCGGATATTCACAATTAAAACAGGAAAAATCCCAGATTTACTTAAATATGAATACGGCTCAGCAGTTTGTTTATATAATACTGCTTGATATGCTGATAATGCTGGTGCAGTGTCTGGTGTGCCAGATCGGAATCCTGATTGCGGATCGCGTCCAGAATCTGGGTGTGTTCCTGTAAGGAGCGTGCTGCCAGATCACGATCATCCAATATAGTGGAAATAAACAGCATCTGCTGACAGTCTAACTGATCATATACCGTTTCCAGACGTTTGTTTCCAGAATAGCTGACCAGTAATTGATGGAATTTCTGATCCCAGCGGGTAAAGTGGAAAATATCATCTTTTTCCAGCGCTGTTTTCATATTGTTGAGAGCCATTTCCAGTGCATTTACCACCAGAGCATTCTGTTTATTGATACATGCCTTGATGGCATAATCCTGAAGAAGTTCGATGAGATCGTAAACCTCCAGAATATCATCTGTGGAAAAGGATGCCACGACAGTTCCCTTCCCCGGAACAAAAGAGAGCAGACCTTCGTGGGTCAGCTGCTGCAGGGCATTCCGGATGGGTGAACGGCTGACATTGTAGATTTCACAAAGCTTTCGTTCTACCATGACAGTTCCTGCCGGATAAGTATTATTCAGGATATCCTGTTTGATCTGCTGGTATGCAAGTTGCTGCTTGTTTTCCACTGGCTGATTCAGAGAATCATACTTGCTGTTTTCCTGATTTATCATGTTTGTTCTCCTGTATAAAATAGGTATTCCATGGAATACTTGCGGTGTGTGTCTGTTCTTGTTGGGAAAAGTATAGCAAAAATGAGAAACAATGTAAAGTTTTGGAGAACCGCAAGTTTATCTTTTCATTTTTTCTGAAATGTGATAGTATATCAGAAGAATGTGACGATTTAAAGTAGTGACGTGAAAAAGATATAGGGGATTTGGAGGAAATATATAATGATTTCAAAACGTTTAAGAGAATCACTGGATTCATCCATTTGTATCCGTGACATTTTTGAGGAAGGTAAAAAACTGGCAGCAATTTACGGCGCAGAAAATATTTTTAACTTTACCATTGGAAATCCGAGTGTGGAGCCACCGGCAGCAGTTAATGAGGCATTAAAAGAGATTATCGACACAGAAAAACCGCTGGCACTGCACGGCTATCCTGCAAACGTGGGACATCCGGAAGTCCGCAATCACATTGCAAATTATCTGAACGGAAAATATGACTGCAACTATACAGAGCAGGGTATTATTATGACAAGTGGTGCGGCAGCAGCTATCGTAGTTATTGCAAATACATTGCTGGATGACGGTGACGAGGTCGTAACATTTGCACCGTATTTCTGGGAGTATAAGAGCTATGTGGAGACAATGTACGGAAAACTGGTTCCAGCTCTTTGCAATATGGAGACATTACAACCAGATCCGGAGACTTTTGAGGCAGCACTGTCACCAAAAACAAGATTCGTTCTGATCAACACACCGAACAACCCGACTGGTGCGGTATATACAGAAGAGTCTATTCGCATGGTTACTGATATTTTAAAGAAAAAACAGGAAGAATACGGTCATCCAATTTATCTGGTATCCGATGAGCCATACCGTAAACTGGCTTACGATATCGAAGTACCGTATCTGACTCATTATTATGAAAATACAATTGTTGTATATTCTTACAGTAAAGCATTATCCATTCCGGGCGAACGTATCGGATACATTGCTATGGAGACTTGTGTACAGGATTACGAAGACCTGATTGCAGGTATGACCGCTTCCATGCGTTACCTGGGCTATGTAAATGCACCGTCTCTTCAGCAGAAAATGCTGCTGAAATGTGTGGATGCTTCTGTTGATATCAGCATTTATCAGGAGACCAGAGACATTCTGTACAACGCCCTGACAGAGATCGGTTACACATGTATCCATCCGGACGGAGCTTTTTATCTGTTTGTAAAAGCACTGGAAGAGGATGATACAAAATTCTGTGAACGTGCGAAAGAAGAAAAAATCCTGATGGCACCGGGAACTGCATTCTACGGTCCGGGTTGGGTGCGTGTATCCTACTGTGTTCCGGCAGAAGTTGCAAAACGCAGCATACCGGCTTTCCAGAGATTGTATGACAAATATCAGGCTGAGCAGGTATTGTAATTAAGAAGTGATGGAGATTCAGATTTATTATCAGAAATGGGATGAAAAAAGCAAAGCTTCCCATGAGTTATTAGAACATGTGATTCGCATTTATGCCAAGGCGCATCAGATAAAATTGCCGGAAACGTTGCAGATTCATCAGGAAAAAAACAAAAAGCCGTTTCTGGAACATGTATCAGATATCTGCTTTTCTATTTCCCACAGTGGAGAATGGTGGAGCTGTGCAATTGCACCGCAGGAAGTTGGTCTGGATATTCAGGAAGAACATGACTGCAAGGCAGAACGTCTGGCAAAACGATTTTTTCATCCGATGGAAGTAGAGTGGCTGGAACAGCATGGATATGAGAATTTTTGCCGGTTGTGGGCATACAAGGAAAGCTATGTGAAATATACAGGGATTGGGCTTGTAAAGGGTATGGATTATTATTCGGTGGTGAAGCCGGATGGCACATTGACCGGAGAGGAAAGTGTCTGGCAAAAACAGATCGCCTTTCAATCGGAGTGCTATATGGTTGTGACAGCGAAGCAGGAAGCAGAAATAAAGCTGTTTTCATTGACAGAACAGGGTGAAAAATGATAATCTTATAAACTGGTATGGGGAATACTCATACTAGTTTGTAGTATAGAAGAAACACTCTATGGTATTTGAATACAGGTAGAAAAATGACTGTGTGTATGAGCAAGTAGAAAAAGTGGATTGCGAATGTCTGCTTTACAAGGAATACCAGATGAGAGATAATTTCCACCTTTGTATATGGGTGGTAACAAGATGATGTTATGAAGGGAGAGTAACATGCGAAAGAAGAAACTTATTGTTATGATCTGTTTTCTTGTGATCGTTGCGGTGCTGATCGGAGTATCCGTAGTGACACCGGGAAAAGTTGCAGATCCGGATAACTATGCCTGTGCTGCTTATGCGACCGTGTTTGCGTTACTGCCACCGGTTGTGGCTATTGCGCTGGCGTTAATCACAAAAGAAGTATATTCATCACTGTTTACCGGAATTATTGTCGGAGCACTGCTGTACAGCAACGGCAATCTGGAACTGATGATGAATACCATGTTTTTCAATGAGAGCGGCGGTATGGTATTTAAACTTGCCAACAGCTGGAATATCGGTATTCTGATCTTCCTTGTTATGCTTGGTATGTTAGTTGCGCTGATGAACAAAGCCGGCGGTTCCGCAGCATTTGGTAAATGGGCATCCAAACGAATTAAAACAAGAATCGGGGCGCAGCTTGCCACAATGGTACTTGGAATCCTGATTTTTGTCGATGATTATTTTAACTGCCTGACCGTCGGAAGCGTTATGCGTCCGGTTACAGATACCCACAAAGTATCCAGAGCAAAACTGTCCTATATTATTGATGCGACAGCGGCACCGGTTTGTATTATCGCACCAATTAGTTCCTGGGCGGCAGCGGTTACATCTTCTGTTCCAGAAGATTCCGGAATCAACGGGTTTGCTGTATTTTTACAGACAATACCGTACAACCTGTATGCAATCCTGACACTGGTTATGATCGTTGGAATGGTCGTATTCCGGGTAGATTTCGGACCGATGCGTACTCATGAATTAAACGCGATTAAAGGTGATCTGTTTACAACACCGGAGCGACCATATGATGAAAGCGATGAGGCAACAGAGAGCAGCAAAGGTATTGTCCTTGACCTGGTTCTTCCGGTTGTTGTGCTGATTGCGGCCTGCATTATGGGTATGGTTTATACAGGTGGATTTTTTGACGGAGAGAATTTTATTACAGCATTTTCCGGTTCTGATGCTTCCGTTGGATTGGTAATCGGTGGATTTATCGCGTTATTATTTACCTTTGTGTATTACATGCTTCGTGATGTTATCACGTTCCATGAATTTGCAGAATGCGTGCCGGAAGGCTTTAAGGCAATGATCGCACCAATCCTGATCCTTGCGATGGCATGGACTTTATCCGGTATGACAAACCTGCTTGGCGCAAATATTTTTGTTGCTGATCTGGTAGCAGGATCCGCGCAGTCTCTGCAAGGATTTTTGCCGATTATTATTTTTGCAGTGGCAGCAGGTCTGGCTTTTGCCACAGGAACATCATGGGGAACGTTTGGAATCCTGATTCCGATCGTTATTGGTGTATTCCCGTCCGGAACAATGATGATTATTTCTATCGCGGCTTGTTTGGCGGGTGCCGTTTGTGGAGATCACTGTTCTCCGATTTCTGATACAACCATCATGGCTTCCGCAGGAGGACATTGTCATCATGTGAACCATGTCACGACACAGATTCCGTATGCGCTGACGGTAGCGGTTGTGTGCTGCATCGGTTATGCACTGATCGGTGTGTTGAATGCAGTGGGAATGCTTGGTATTTCATGGATCGCGCTTCCGGTTTGTGTGGTGATTATGCTCGGATGGTTACTTGTTTTACGGAAGAAATTCGGTAGAGAAGATATCTAAGCGTTGCAGTATCTTTACCATATGCAGTTAAATCATGTTTTGCATGAAGACTTTCTTGAATGTAGTAAGGGTAGAAGATATGTGTGAGTTGTAATAGTTAATCAGATATAAAAAAACTCCTTTGAGTATATTTATGACAGATGAATGATTCGTCATAAATGTAATCAGAGGAGTTTTTTATGTATCATTAAGTGAACTGACAGGTCTGAGCAAAGAGTATATGTGTTCCTACTTTAAAAAGCGGATGAACAAGACCATCATGCAGGTGCTGTGTGATATTCGGATTATGAATGCCTGCGTATTGTTGAATCGTTTTCCGGACAAAACAATAGCTGAGATTTCAAAAAAATGTGGTTTTGAAAGTCCCAGCTATTTTGGAAGCGTGTTTCGTAAACATCAAGGGATGACACCGGATACTTACCGTAAGTGGATTCCGGCAGATCACTGATTTAACTTTTGCATTTCCTCATTGAGCAGTTTGATATTGATATTATTTTCGCTGGTGGTTTTGTCTACCCAGAGATTTAAGGCATCTACTGCCAGAGAAATATCATTTAATTTTTTACTGATCAATGCAAAATCTTTGATCTCATCATCGGTGATCTTGCCATCCCGTGTAATCTGAATCAGGCGGTCGGTAAGCGGCTGAATGTCATTCAGAGATGCGATGGTTTCCAGAATAATGCTGGATAATTCCGATGGCTCAACTTCCGGAACATAGCGGTCGCCGATAGCGCATTTGTGTGAACAGTAGTAGTTACACAGATCTGGGCGCTTGTAGCAGTCTGCCATCTGCAGAATGTCATACGGTGTTGGCTCCTGAAGTTCATATTCAAATTTTTCAATGCGGGCGGCAGAAACACCGTCCATCAATTCACTGGCACCGTCTCTGGTAAGTCCGCATTCTTCGCGGCATAACTGATAAATTGTTTTATGTTCACGTTTTGATTGTTTTCCCATAATAATGTTTTTGTCCTTCTGTAAAATATGATTTCATGCTATCTGATCAATAATTCCTGGTAATAAGATTGGATATGGAATATCTGGAAGAGATTCTTAAGAAAATATTTCGCAAATAGCAGTTTTAACTTAAGAGTAATTCCCTAAAATGGAGAAATAGAAGTAGTTATTTCCCCGAAATCGGTATGTACGAATATATCAAAGAATATTATACTTGAAATATCAAGAGGCAGCAAGCTTATGACAAGGAAAAGCTTGAAATACAATTTTATGCATCAGGCATGAACCTGATAGAAAGAGGAATTATGTTAACGTTATTATTTGGAATCTGTATGTTAGTTTTATTTGGAAAACTGCTTGTTTTCGGAATCAGAGCAGCATGGGGAATTTCAAAAATTGTGCTCACCATTGTATTTTTACCAATTATTTTAATCGCATTAGTAGCAGGTGGATTGCTTTACATTGCATTCCCGATTTTAATCGTATTGGGACTGATTTCATTAGTAACAAGAAGATAGGAAAATATAAAGTATATCAGACGTGAGAGGAAGCTCAGCGGTATAGGTGATGAGTAACAAAATTATATTAGCAGCGAGATTCAATTTTTCACAAACAGGTCAGATAACGAAGGGAGTACCGATTATGGCATATGATTTAGAAAAAGAAAAACAGGAAGCAATTCGTCAGGTGGAACGGGTAATGGATCAGTTACAAGCCATAGATGTGGAAGTAAACGAATAAAGGGCGTGTCGTTAATGCGCAGTTAGTAATAAACAGTATTGGTAAATGAACAGAGATAAAGAAAGAGAGAAAAAATTATGTTAGCAAGTATATTTGGAGTTACAGGATTAATTGTTTGGATCGTAGTGATTGTTGCGGTGATTGCATTATTAAAAGGAAAAAACAAGACATTGTACAAAAGCGATTCCAACCGAATGCTTTGTGGTATTTGTGGTGGAATTGGTGAATGCCTGAATATTGATCCGACAATCATTCGTTTGATCTGGGTTGTAGTTACACTTTGTGGTGGTAGCGGAATTCTTGCATATATTATCGCAATGGTAGTAATGCCACGAAGAGTATATTAGTGAATAATTGTAAAGATGAATGGTCTTAGTAGAATAATAAAATATTAGCAAGCAAAAATGCATTTCAAAATACTGATATGATACCTCTAACGTAAACAGATTAAATATAAAAATCTGTTGCTTTAGAGGTATTTTTATGTCCGGAAAAACAACGTTTGAATGGGAAAGAAGAGTGTTGAATGTAAAAAATGACAAAATTTTTCATTTTTGAACATATGAACAAATTTTTTATGAAAAGGTCTTAAAAATGTAGAAAAAAAGAGGTAAAATAAAACGGCAAATGCAATAAAGTAATTGAGGATGGATAATGAGAGAAGATAAAAACGAAACAAGATGGGATAAACTTTTGCATATTCGAACCATGGGGCGGGATGATTCCCATTCCGACCAGCATAGATTTCCTTATGAACCGACACCATATTGTGTGTTGGAACGTCTGGCAAATGCCGGTTACATCCGCAAAGGAAATACGGTGATCGATTATGGATGCGGCAAAGGTCGCGTGGATTTCTTTTTGTCGTATCAGACCAGATGTCATTCCATCGGTGTAGAATACGATGAGAGAGTGTTTGAACGTGCACTGGAAAATAAAGCGGATTCGGCAGCTTCCGGTCGTGTGGATTTTGTGCAGGCGAATGCAGAAACATTTGAAGTACCGGAAAACGTTGATCGGTGTTACTTTTTTAATCCGTTTTCGCTGGAACTTTTAAAACGGGTAATGGGACGTATTCTGGATTCCTATTATGCAAAACCGCGTAACATACAGTTGTTTTTCTATTATCCGACGGACGAATACATTTCTTATATGATGACAGTGAATGAGCTGATGTTTGTGGATGAAATTGACTGCAGAGATCTGTTCCCGGGAAATGATCCACGGGAGCGGATTGCGATTTTTGAACTGCAAGGGGAAGTATGATGTCAGAACAACAGAAATTAAAGAAACTATAGATAAGAACAGGAATATTTTTCGTTGCTGTATTTGTGATTGCCATCGGTTGCGCACATTTGATTCAGCGTTCGCAGGAAAACAGAGAAAAATTGAAAGCTTCCTATACGGCAGAATCCATGATCCGACGGATCGAGTCACAACTGAGCCGCTATCTGGAAAACTCAGAATTTTTCAAAAACATTATTTCATCCGGTTATGAGATCAGCGAGGATGAATTTACAGATCTGTCGTATCTGATGAAGGAAAATAAAAAAGTAATAGAGGCGTATGAGCTGGCACCTGCCGGTGTGGTTACCATGGTTTATCCGTTGGAGGGCAATCAAAAAGCGCTTGGAATGGATATGCTGCAGCTTCCGGAGCGAAAACGGGAAGCTACACTTGCAAAAGAAAGCGGAGAATATACCATTGCAGGTCCGTTTGAGTTAAAGCAGGGTGGAACAGGAGCGCTATTATTTGATCCGATCTATGTAAAGGACGAAAATGATCAGGAAGTATTCTGGGGATTTTCCATACTGGTCATGAACAGGAAAAATTTTGTGGAAGAGCTGAATGTCGAGAGTCTTGAGGCGGAATTCTATCATTTCAGGATCTGGAAATATGATCAGAATGAGGAAAAAGTTACGATTATGCAGGGTGAAGAAAATGATTTCACGGATGCGCTGGACGTAGAGTGCAGTGTGCCAAATGATACGTGGCACTTTGAGATTGTACCGAAACATGGTTGGAGCACAACAGCTGAAAAGGCGCTGTGGTATGTGATCACAGGAGAAAAAAGAAACGAGCGGACGCAGGTAAAACTTAGTGTTGTGTATCTGGATGGAAAGTATTGAAGATGTATGATGTAAGAAATTTTCAATGTAGACATACATCAAAATCTCCCCGCATAGATTGTAAAAAAAGCAAACTATGCGGGGATTTGAGTGAAAGGTTATATCGAGGAACGGGCAATGGAAATTGCGCGTTATATCATAGACAACAAGGCAACGGTTCGTCAGGCAGCAAAGAAGTATGGTATCAGTAAGTCGACAGTTCACAAGGACATTACAGAGAGACTAAAACAGATCAGTCCGGCACTGGCAGTAAAGACGAGAGTTGTGCTGGATGTCAACAAATCAGAACGGCACATTCGTGGGGGAATGGCGACCAGAGAAAAATATTTGCATCAACATCATATCTAGAAGGTGAAAAGGCAGGAATAGTTTCTGCCTTTTTCTGTATTGTGTTATACTAGAATTATCAACTTGAATTGACGAACGGTAGAAAATATAAAGGGGACGTACAGAAATGCCAAAAGGAACGAATCAGAAATTTAAGTTATATCAGATGGGAGATGACTCCCACCTCTATAGGGACGCCACTGAAAAAGTGGTAAGTTTAGTATCGCAGGGCGTCAAATATGTGAAAAAAT
>NZ_JRFU01000150.1 GCF_003122485.1 Eubacterium ramulus | reverse complement strand
TGCATGACGCGCACCTCGCAACAAGAATGCCGGAGCATTCTTGAATATACTTGGTAAAAATAAGTTGTTGTAGTAAAATCCAAAGATACAGAAGGAATCATATCATGTATATTGGAACGAATAATGAGGAATAAATGATATGTCAATCAAAGAAATTGCAAAACGGGCAAATGTTTCTCCGGCGACGGTATCCCGTGTCTTGAACAATCCGGATTATAACTGTTCTTCCCCGGAAGTGCGTGAGCGCATACGAAAAGCTGCCATGGAGCTGAATTATGTGCCGAACGAGGCAGCCCGTCGTTTGAAACAGGGAAAAAATGAAAAGACAGAGAAAACATATTACATTAATGTACTGATCACACGTACCGATGGTGCAAACGTGGATCCGTTTTTTGATGCACTGCTGCGTGTGATTGAGACAGAAATCCGCAGAAGTAACTGCATTTTGTCAAATATCTGGTATCGTTCCATTTTCTCTGATGACAAGCGTTGTGCACGGGAGAGCATCAAAACAATTGTGGAACAGATGCAGCAAGAGGCGGTACAAAAAGCAGACGGTCTGATTGTGATTGGAAAATGCAATAAAGAAGCTCTGCTGGAGATGAAGCAGCACTATCACAGTGTTGTGTGCGTGAATCGCAATGCTACAAGCGGGATTACGGATGAGGTGGTCTGTGATGGGCGCAAAATCGCGCAGATGGCAGTGGAATATCTGATCGGTCTGGGACATCAGAAAATCGGGTATGTGGGCGCCTGTGGAACCAATGCACGTTATCAGGGATATTTACAGACATTGCGGGAGCATGACATTGAAGTAGAACCGGAATTTATCATGAAGACAAGACAGACAGAAGTGGAAGGCTTCAAAATGATGGAGCGTCTGCTGGAGTCAGAGGAACGTCCAACTGCTATTTACTGTGCCAATGATATTTCCGCGGTGGGTATGCTAAAATGCATGGCAAATAATAAAAAGTGCGGATATACGCCATCCATTATCGGAAATGACGATATTGAGGCGGCGCAGGATACAAAGCCGATGCTGACAACCGTGCGTCTGCCAAGAGATGAGATGGGAAAATTTGCCATGTACCTGTTGTTAGATCATTTGCGGGGAGGGCATCGTTCCGCGGTGAAAATGGAACTGGAAGGACAGCTTCTGATTCGAAACAGCTGTATCCGGGTGAACGACAGCAGTTGGAGTGACTACTGCATTTAGCCCACAGTTAATCTGTGTAGAATTTTTCTATTCTATATACGAGCATGTTTAGGTAAACAGGAGTATTGGCACGAAAGAACGTGGATTTCACAATTCTTTCACAATATCAACAAAATTTTACTACAATTATCAGATATGATATACTCATCAAAGATGAGGAGGCAGAAAGAAATGCTTGAGAATGAAGAAAATAAAATGAACACAGAAAATAATGAATCAGAAGTAAAAAATGATAGTAATATAGAAAATACAGAAAGTAAAAAAACAACAGAGGAGATGTTTGAGGAATCCGATTTCGTGACACCGCCACAGGAGAGCGAACCGGAGCGGTCAGCATCTTCTGCACAGGAGACTGTTACAGCAGAGACAGCAAAGGCAGAGAACAGTTCCTCCGCTGCTCAGGAAACAGGAGCAACAGAGAGCACTTCTGACAGTCATATCAAAGGAACAGAAGGTGCTTCCCAGTACCGTTATTCCTACATCCAGAATCATAAAAAACAGGATCAGGTGAATGGTGATCAGCATAACGATCATCAGGAGACATCAAAGCAGAAAAGAAAACACAAACGCAGCATGAACCTGTATGCAAAAGTAATCTGCTGTGCAATTCTGTTCGGTGCAATTTCCGGTGGTATGGTACTGGGATCTTTCATGATCGGAAAAAATGCAGTAAAGACAACTGCTTCTTCTACCACATTAGAAACGAACGCTGCAAAACTGAGCACAAGCTCCGGCAGCAAGAACGGTTCATCCAGTTCTTCTGGAGATACTTATACTGTAGCTCAGATTGCAGAACAGTGTAAATCTTCTGTTGTAGCAATTACCAACCAGAGTGTACAGGAAGTACAGACTATGTTTGGAACGATGCAGCAGCAGAGTACAGGAAGTGGTTCCGGTGTTATTATCGGAAAGAATGATACAGAACTTCTGATCGCGACAAACAATCATGTAGTATCCGGTGCGGAGTCTCTGACCGTATGCTTTAACGATGATAAAGACGCTGTATTTGATGCAAAAATTAAAGGAACAGACGCAGATAATGATCTGGCAGTCATTGCAATCAAGCTCTCTGATATCAGTGAGGATGTATTAAACAGCATTTCCGTCGCAACACTTGGTGATTCCACCCAGATGGAGGTCGGTGATCAGGTCGTTGCTATCGGTAACGCACTTGGTTTTGGTCAGTCCGTTACTTCCGGTGTTATCAGCGCATTAGACCGTGAGGTTACGATTGATGATACAACTGCAACACTGATGCAGACAGATGCAGCCATCAACCCAGGTAACAGTGGCGGAGCTCTGTTTAACATGAAAGGTGAGGTCATCGGTATCAACAGTGCAAAATATGCCAGCGATCAAGTAGAGGGCATGGGATTTGCAATTCCGATGGCAAAAGCACAGGGTATCATTGAAAACCTGATGAATCAGGAGACCAGAGATAAACTGACCAGTGATTATGGTTTCTTAAATATTACCGGACAGGATGTATCTTCCGATGTTGCTGAGATGTATGGCATTCCAGAGGGTGTTTATGTCAGCGGAACCACAGACGGTGGTGCAGCAGCCAATGCCGGTATCCAGAAAGGCGATATCATCACAAAACTGGGTAACACAACCATTACTTCTATTTCACAGTTAAAAGAAGAATTACAGTATTATAAAGCCGGAGAAACCGTTGAGATTACACTTCAGAGAAATACCGACAACAAGGGATATCAGGAGCAGACCGTAAAAGTTACACTGGATAACGCTTCTGAACAGTCCAATACAACAAGCCAGAGCGACAGCAGTCAGTCCCAGTCCGGTACACAGACCGTTCCGGGTTATGGCAGTGACGGCAGCAGCAACGGAAACAGCAGTATCGAGGACTTCTTTAACAGCATGAGATAAAATTGTAAGAGAAAGACGATGATTCAGACACAGTTCTGAATGATTGGGAAATTCTGTAGAACAGAACGCATTGTGGGTGTAGAATCCCCCAATGCGTTTTTTCATTTTTGCTTTACGCTGTCTTTATCTTGTGATAAAATGAACAAAACGGACTTTTACAAAGTATTGGAGGCAGTTGAGATGAAGAAAAAAAGAATTGCAATTGCACTTGGACATGACGCACTGGGAACAACGCTTCCGGAGCAGAAAGAAGCAACCCGCCGCGCAGCAAAGGCGATTGCCGATCTGATACAGGACGATTGTCAGGTAGTAATTACACACAGTAACGGACCACAGGTTGGAATGATCCATACCGCGATGTCTGAGTTCCACAGACTTTATACAGACTATACCGCGACACCAATGTCTGTATGCTCAGCCATGAGTCAGGGATATATCGGATACGATCTGCAGAATGCAATCCGCACAGAATTAATGAACCGCGGCGTATATCGTACCGTTTCCACACTTCTGACACAGGTAGTGGTAGATCCTTACGATGAAGCTTTTTACAAACCGAGCAAGATCATCGGTCGTGTCATGACAGAGGAAGAAGCAGAGGAAGAAGAGAAGAAAGGTAACCATGTCGTTAAAACTGAGGACGGTTACCGCAGAATCGTTGCTGCACCGAATCCAATGCAGATTGTAGAGCTTGATGCTGTCAATGCTTTGATGGATGCTGATCAGGTAGTCATTGCTGCCGGCGGTGGCGGAATCCCGGTACTGGAGCAGGGCACAACCTTAAAAGGTGCCAGCGCAGTCATTGAGAAAGATCTGATCGCAGGTCTTCTGGCAGATGGTGTAGAGGCAGACATGCTGATCATCCTGACCGGAGAAGAATGTGTATACAAAAACTATGGCACGGACAAGCAGGAGCCAATCCGTGAAATGACCTGTGCACAGGCACAGAAATATATGGCAGAGAGAGAATTTGGTGAGGGAACCATGCAGCCGAAGATTGAGACGGCACTCTTTTATATTGGCGATTATGCGACACGCCAGGTGCTGATTACGAAACTGGGGAGTATCGAAGCAGCCATGGCAGGTCAGACAGGCACAATTATAAAGAAATAAAAACGGGAAAAAGGGGATAATGCATGATAAAGAGTGTATTATCCCTTTTACAATTTGTATTATGCATGAAAAATCATTTGATTTTCAGAAGTTACAGGAAAGGAATCGTGTATTTATGAAAGAAATCCGTAAAACCAAAATTGTCTGCACACTTGGACCATCTACAGATAAAGGTGATGTACTTCGCCAGTTAATGCTGGAAGGAATGAACGTTGCGCGTTTCAATTTCTCCCATGGTTCTCATGAGGAACAGAAAGGTCGTTTGGAAAAATTGGTTGCATTGCGAAAGGAGTTAAATCTTCCGGTAGCAGCACTGTTAGACACCAAAGGACCAGAGATCCGTTTAAAAGAGCTGAAAGGTGGCAAAGCAGAACTGAAAGAAGGACAGCTTTTCACCCTGGCACTTGGTGATTTCGTGGGCGATGCAAGCCGCGTTGCCATTACTTACGAAGATCTGCATAATGATGTGCACGTTGGCGATCGTATTCTGATTGATGACGGTCTGATCGAGATGAAAGTCATTCGTCTGGATGGAACCGATATTGTGTGTGAAGTTGTAAATGGTGGTATGATTTCCAATAAAAAAGGTGTCAATGTACCGAATGTAGAGCTGTCCATGCCGTTTATCAGTGAGACAGATTATAACGATATCGTGTTTGGTATTGAAAATGGCTTTGATTTTATCGCAGCTTCCTTTACAAGAACCGCAGATGATATTCTCCAGATCCGTAAAATTCTGGATGAGCATGACTGCAAGAGCATCAATATCATTGCAAAAATTGAGAACAAACAGGGTGTGGATAACATTGATGAGATCATCCGCGTATCCGACGGTATCATGGTAGCCCGTGGTGACATGGGTGTTGAGATTCCGATGGAGGATGTTCCGGTTATTCAGAAAATCCTGATCGAGAAAGTATACAAAGCAGGAAAACAGGTTATCACAGCAACACAGATGCTGGATTCCATGATGAAACATCCGCGCCCAACCCGTGCAGAGGCTACAGACGTTGCAAATGCTGTTTATGACGGAACCAGTGCGATCATGCTTTCCGGTGAGACCGCTGCCGGCGATTATCCGGTAGAAGCATTACAGACTATGGTAAAAATCGCATCCCGTACCGAGCAGGATATCAACTATATGTCCCGCCTGAAAAAACGTGGCATTCTGACCAATCCGGATATTACAAATGCGATCGCACATGCAACCTGCACTACAGCGATGGATCTGAATGCATCTGCGATCATTACCGTATCCAATTCCGGACGTACGGCACGTATGGTATCCAAATACCGCCCGGCTTGCCCAATCATTGGATGCTCCGTAAACGAAGACGTATGCAGAAAACTGAATATGTCCTGGGGTGTGACTCCATTATTGGTAGAATTAAAACATAATTCCGATGAATTATTTGACCATGCGGTAGATAAAGCAGAAGAAATGGGACTGATTGAGCAGGGCGAGATCGTTGTTCTGACAGCAGGTGTACCGCTTGGTATTTCCGGAACAACTAATATGATCAAAGTGCATGTGGCAGGTCATATTCTGATGCAGGGAAAAGGTCTGACAGATAAAAGTGCAGCTGCAAACCTCTGTGTTATCTCATCTCCGGAGGAATTAAAAGAGAAATTTAAAGAGGGTGACATCATTGTTGCCAGAGATACTTCCAATGAGATGATGGAACAGATCCGTCTGGCATCCGGTCTGATCATTGAAAATGATAGTGCGGATTGCCATGGGGCGATTGCTGGATTGAGCCTTGATCTTCCGGTATTGATCGGGGCAGAAAATGCAACACAGATTTTGAAATCCGGTGCGTTTGTGACATTGGATGGTAAAAAAGGAATCGTAAGCTGTAACAATTAGTTTCCTTTGTGGCTGAAATTTAGGGTAATGAAAGGGGTCTGGGTTTATTTTGTCTCCGCAGCTAACAATCGCTTGCTGAGAAAAAATAAACCCAGACCCCATTTACGATTGTGGCATAACCTTAAATTGGTTTCAACCAGGACACGGCAAAAACTAAGCAAAAAACTAATTTAAAATTTCACAGCGTAAATTGAGAACCCAGCCAATTTTTTCTTGGCGAGCGATTGTTAGCCGCAAAGAAAAAATTGGCTGGGTTCGTATTATAAAATGAAAAATTAAACATATTTGCGCACGACTAGCGATTGCGGAAGGAGTCTTTGATTTCGTTTTATATGTTTAAAATTTATTTAGAATACTTGGATACGATATTATTCATTTCTGACCAGCATGCCTCCATGTCGCGCACAAGTTTAAACTGTGTCCGTGCACGATCCAGATTCTGTCCCGGGCGATGAATCGCAAAATAATGATCGCCTTCCAGATAATCGGTCAGAAAGCGCATACCACATTCCAGTGTCATGAGTTTTGCGCCCCATGGCAGTGTCTCAATTTCCAACGGAGTCAGGGCATTTCCGGCAACTTCCAGAAATCCCTTTGTATATGCTTCAAATAATTCCAGTGAGAAATTTACCTTGCTAAGATCCGGTTCGTCTTCTGCACTGTGATTTGCACCAAAACGAATAGAATCGCCGTAATCGTTGGCTGCAAGTCCCGGCATAACGGTATCCAGATCGATGATACAAAGTGCATCATTCGTATCCGCATCCAGAAGGATGTTATTGAGCTTGGTATCGTTGTGGGTAACGCGCAGTGGCAGTTTTCCGGCAGCAAGCAGATCGGTCATATAGGAGCAGTCTGCTTCGTGATCCAGTACAAATGCAATATCATCAGAAATATCAGCTGCACGGTGCAGCACATCTGCTTTCAATGCTTCCTTGAATTTGCGCAGACGATCCGGTGTATTATGAAAATTCGGAATTGTCTCATGCAGGCTGGAGGCATCGTAGTCTGCCAGATTTTTCTGGAACTGACCAAATGCACGGGCAGAAGTATAGAAATCTTCGGTATTTCTACACTGTTGCAGACAGATTGTATTTTCTACAAAATTGTATACACGCCATGCACCACCGGTGGAATCAGTATAATAAGAACTGCCGGTTTTGGTCGGAACGATGGACATTGTCTCACGGGAGACATCACCGCCGCGTTTGCTGATCAGATCTCTCAGATAAGAAGTAACGCCACAGATGTTTTCCATCAGTGATTTCGGATCTGTAAAAATGTCCGTGTTGATCCGTTGCAGGATATATCTGGTCACGGTTTTTCCATTGACAGTAACTAAATATGTATTATTGATATGACCTTCGCCATATGAATTATAGGATAAAGTACCTTCCCCCCAAGCGTAGGCAGAAAGGACTTCCTGAAAAATTTCAGGTGAAATAGTTGCCATAATTGTTTCTCCTTTATATGAATTTAACGGATAAGATGCAGCCAGAACAAACAGTATTTTATCCGACAGCAATCTTTCAGATTAAATATGCAGATGAAAGAAAAGTGCTTAGTTCCATAATGGTGATGGATATAAGCCTTCCTCTGCTTTCTGAGCCAGAGCTTTTACAATTCCAGGTTTGTCTTCACGATAAGTTACACCATACCATTTGTCCGGGCTTTTCAGAACTTTGACAGTTGCTTTGCCTTCATCCAGAAGCTGACTGACAACAGATGGAAGGAAGTACTCACCTTTTAATGGATTGGAAACCATTGCGTCATCTAAAAATGCAGGGAAGCGCAGTTTTGCCTCTTTGATAAAGCTCTCACTGAATCCCCATAAGTTCATGGAAACGGTGGTATCGCCGTCGATATCATGCCAGGTTTCCCCTTTGTCCTCTGTGAAACGAATGCCATTTTCGTACTGTTCGATCTGTGTGTGCTCTACAACACTGACCAGATTGGAATCAGCATCTGTAGTGCAGACACCGCGGGCAACAGAACCATTTTCGGTAACGGTATTTTTTAACTGGTAGCCTACCATGCAGTAACGATATTTGTCATCATCAGCATGTGTGGATAAGTAATCATAGATGATCTGGAAACAGGTTGTTCCATAGTAATCGTCTGCGTTGATAACTGCAAATGGAGCATCGATCAGATCACGGGCTGCAAGAATTGCATGGCAGGTTCCCCACGGTTTTTCACGTCCTTCCGGAACAGTATAGCCCTCCGGCAGATCATCCAGATCCTGGTATGCATAAGCAACTTCCATATATTTGGAAACATGATTTCCAATAGTCTCTTTAAATGGGTCTTCTATAGAATGCTTGATGATGAAAATAACTTTTTCAAAACCGGCACGACGTGCATCGTAGAGAGAATAGTCCATAATGACTTCACCATGGCTTCCGACAGGATCCATCTGTTTTAATCCACCATAGCGGCTTCCCATTCCGGCTGCCATTACAACTAATACAGGCTTTTTCATCTTAATCTCCTCCTTATATAAAAACAAAAAATATAAATATAGTTTACATCTTATTTATTATACGGTTTCAGGATGAGAAAAGCAACGGTAAATACGGAAGAAATGAAAGTGAAATGTGGTTAAATCAGAAGAAAAAAAGGCTTGTATTTGGCTGCAAAAAGAGGGAAAATATTCATGTCGGGATAAAATAGAAATCAGCCGATGATGAAGAAATAGTGGATGAAATTGGAATAAATTGAGATAGAGAATGATGGCACAGGAGATGATTGTTTATGAAACTTATAAATGGAAGTGTATTTCTGCCGGATGGCAAATTTTCCAATGCAGATGTGGTCTGTTCAGAAAAGATTCTGGATGTGACAGAGAGAGCAGGTTGTGATATAAGAACTGATATCCAACAGGAAAATGGTGCAGATACAGACTGTGGATCAGTTTTGGATGTTTCTGGAAAATATGTGATTCCGGGACTGGTGGATATTCATTCCCATGGTGCAGTAAATGCCGATGCCAGTGACGGAGACGCAGAAGGATTACGGAAAATGTCCCGTTACTATGCGCAGAAAGGTGTGACAAGCTGGTGCCCGACAACGATGACACTGTCGGAGGAGCAGCTGTTGACCGCAATGCATGCCATCCGGGATTTTACATCAGATGGGGCAAACTGTGTGGGTGTGCACTTGGAAGGACCTTTTGTTTCTTATGAAAAAAGAGGTGCACAGAATGCAGCTTATTTGCAGAAACCGAACATAGAAGAACTGAAAAAATTAAATGATGCCAGTGACGGACAGGTGCGGATGATCACGATTGCACCGGAGGAAGATGAAAACAATGCATTTATCCGGGAAGCAAGTCAGATCTGCACGGTGTCTCTGGGACATTCTGTGGCAGATTATGAACAGGCAAAGGCGGCATTTGAGGCGGGAGCGACACATGTAACCCATATGTTTAATGGCATGAATGGTCTGCATCACCGCAAGCCGGGCATTATCGGAGCCGCTTTTGATGCAGGTGCAACGGTGGAGCTGATCTGTGACGGTTTTCACATTGATCCGTCGGTGATTCGCATGACAGCAGCATTATTTGGCGATAAGCTGAATCTGATCTCTGATTCCATGCGCTGCGCAGGAATGCCGGAGGGTGAATATTCTTTAGGTGGACAGCCAGTGTGGATGAAAGCTGGAAAAGCGACATTGGCAGATGGAACGCTGGCAGGTTCTTCCATTCATCTGATGGATGCGGTGAGAAATGTGGTTCGTTTTGGAGTTCCGCTGGAGCAGGCGATTCGGGCAGCGACACTGACACCGGCAGAATCCATCGGACTGGCACAGGAGATCGGATGTATCCGACGGGGAGCCAGAGCGGATCTGCTGATTCTGGATAAAGAGCTGAATCTGGAAAACGTAATCATTGGCGGACAGATCTGGCAGTAACAGCTAAAACAAAAAGATAGTGTCAAATGACCTAACAAAAAGAGGAGGGTATTACAATGAAAATAATCAGAGCAAAAGACTATGATCAGATGAGCAGAAAGGCAGCAAATATTATTTCAGCACAGGTAATTATGAAACCGGATTGTGTACTTGGACTGGCAACCGGAAGCAGTCCACTTGGTATTTATCGCCAGCTCATTGATTGGTACAACAAAGGAGATGTAGATTTTTCGGAATGTTATTCTGTTAATCTGGATGAATATGTGGGACTGGATATTACCAGCGATCAGAGTTATGTGTACTTTATGCACCACAATTTCTTTGATTCCATCAATATCCGCGCGGATCATACGTTTATCCCGAATGGAAAAAATACAGACATTGCGGCAGAATGCGAGCGTTATGACAAACAGATCGCATCTTTAGGTGGTATTGATCTGCAGCTTCTTGGCATCGGACGCAACGGTCATATCGGATTTAATGAGCCGGATCGTGTATTTACAAAAGGAACACACTGTGTCAGTCTGGCAGAGTCAACCATCGAAGCAAATAAGCGTTTCTTTGACAGTATTGACGATGTACCGCGCCAGGCACTGACCATGGGAATCTGTGACATCATTCAGGCGAAAAAAGTTGTGCTGGTGGCATCCGGAGAGGACAAAGCGGATGCGGTTCAGAAAGCTTTCTTCGGACCGGTAACACCGGAAGTACCTGCATCGATCCTGCAGTTACATCCGAACTTCACACTGGTGGCAGATGAGGAAGCATTAAAAAAAGTACTTGCATGAGCGCAAAGAACGTGATATAGTAAACAGCGGAATGAGCACTGATTGTTCGTTTCGCTAAATGGGTGGATTCCCGAGTGGCCAAAGGGGACAGACTGTAAATCTGCTGGCGATGCCTTCGAAGGTTCGAATCCTTCTCCGCCCATTACCTAAGGACTTCTTAATGGAGTCCTTTTTTCGTGCAAAGATATAAAGCAGAGAAATCTTCGGTGAGAAACCAAAACGGTTCGAATCCTTCTCCGCCCATTACCTGAGGACTTCTTAATGAAGTCCTTTTTTCGTGCAAAGATATAAAGCAGAGAAATCTTCGGTGAGAAACCAAAACGGTTCGAATCCTTCTCCGCCCATTACCTAAGGACTTCTTAGAAAAAAAGAAGTCCTTTTTTTGCGTCCTTTTTTGAAAAATACGGGGGCACTATGTCGTTCATGTCGAAATAATGTCATTTCATGTCAAAGCTGTGTTTTTTGAATTTTTTTGTTGTAAAATGAGGTCAGAATGTAATGCTTTTCGTAATGGTTTGGCAACATGAATACAACAGGAGGAGAAAGAGCATATGAAAAAGATTATGACAGCAAACAAAAAAGTGTTGAGCCTGATTCTTGCGTTGACGATGTGTGTGACGATGCTGATGCCGTTATCTGCGACAGCTGTGGCAGCAGATAATACATCAACCAGTAATGATACGTCAGCACAAAGTACAGCAGCAGTCAGCACAACGACAGCTGACAGAAAGGCAATCAACCTTGGATCAGATGTTATTCATGGCTATGACAGTACAAACAATAGCTATGACCATGTATATTATGGAGTCCGGGACGGCAAAGGGGTGAAATGGCGCGTTCTGGATGATGAAACGCTGGATGAAAAAGATGGATTTTTCTTACTGGCAGAAAACAGTATAGCAGTAATTCCGTTTATCAACTATTGTACGGTAGGATCGTTGAATAACAGAAAAAATAACTGCTGGGTTTATGCGAATACAAAACGCCACAATGAGTGGATGAATAGTAGTGCACGGGTATGGTGCCGTTCTTTTACAGAACAGATCACATCCGGTACGACACTGGGGTTCCCATCCGATCTTCATACGATTACGGCAAATTCTTATAACAGAAATAAGGCAGCCTACGATGCGAACTATAATACGTTTTCTGACCGGGAAAAAGCAACGATTCTGTCAACAACGAAGTCAGATAAGAATTACCTGCCCGCTGGACAGTCATGGTTTTTCCGTAGCATTAATCTAAGTGGTGAAAAAGTATTTTTCCTGTCTGCATCGGAAGCTACAGATGCAAAGTATGGTTTTGATCAGGATGCAAACCGGAAAGATGCGAAAAAGAGATGGATGACACGTTCCCCTGCTACACAGGATCTTGTTTATAGCAGTGATATGGGAAATTCCAATTTGGGATTCCATGGATTGAACGATTCGTCACTGGCTGTTATTTTCCAGGATGGATACATTTCTGACGGTCGTATCTATTCAGCAGTCCTTGACCGCTTAGGTCAGGAAAATCATGTTGTTGTGGAATATTATACAATGTATACCAATGATTTTGATGCGCGTCCGGCAATGAATATCAGCAAAGACAATATCTTGTTTACCTCTGTTGCAGATGGCAGTCTGGAAACAGGATTCAGCCCGATTGCAGATTACAGTGGCAGTGACTGGAAACTGACATTGAAAACAAATGATGCGTTTGATGCAGAACTGAGCAATACCAATCTTTCAGAGGATGGTATTATAGTTACACATCCGGCATTGAACAGTTTCAGTACTGCTTATAATAAAGTGACAGCGATGCTGACAAACAGCAATGGTGAAATTGTGGCTTATGGAGCATTGGATACGGCAGATACTTCTGCTACGACCAGCACACTTCCTTTTCCGGATGGCTTGAGAGAAGGAAAATATACATTGACACTCCAGGCAGAACAGTGGAATGGTGCAAACAAGACAAACTATGCTTCTGATTGTGTGACAAAAGAAATCAGTGTGGCAAAAGCACATAGTCATGATGGACATAAGTTTACCATGATTTCTTCGGAAGAAGAACTGGCAGCTATGACAGAGGACAGTTATGGCTTCCTGATCGCAGATGTGACTGTAGATCCGGACAAAGTTTATATCGGTCATCTGTGCCTGAATGGATTTGATGTAAAAGGAACGATGAAGGTACAGAATTTTGCATTGTATGATGACGATGCAGACAGTTTCGGTACATTGGAAAACGGACTGCATGTTGTGGATGGTACATTGACTCTGCATGGTGGCAACATAAACGGAGATGAGAATGGTTATGCTGTGACGGCGGAAGATCAAACAACGATCGCACTTCCTGGAGTTATGAACTTGAATGGAACAATGGCAGCTGTTTACCTGAAAGATGGCGCACAGATCAGTGCAAAGGGAATTGCCCGACCAACAAACCGCTATACGGTGAAACTGGAAAGTGAAACCGGAGTTTTCTGCACGGACTGGAATGAGGAACTGGATGCAAAACGTTATTTTTCCGGTGCAGATGGTACGCATGTTGTACAGAATGATGATACACTGACATTGGCAGAAAATGTACATAATACTTCTGCACATCCGGTATGTGGTGCCGTGTGCACAGATGAGGACAGCCATCCGGTTATCACAGAATGGACAAAATTTACCGGAAAAGAAACAGAGCTTACCAGTGGAAATTATTATCTGGATGATGATATTACACTGGATCATGCGATTGCGATCAGAGGCGATGTAAACCTCTGCCTGAATGGAAAAATGCTCCTTGTGGAAGAACAGCCGGGACAGTTTTATAAGGATGCGATGTATGTACATCGCGGGATGAGTTTGAATATCTGTGACTGCAGTCAGGACCAGACAGGAAAAATCTGTGGTGCGGAGAACGTTGGAAATGTTCGCTGTGTTGCAATTGGAAATAATGCGGAATGCAACCTGTATGGTGGAACTTTAAGTAACGCAAACTGGGTAGTAAACCCTGAGCAGGATGCTGTATTTCGTATGTACGGTGGAACAATCAGTGACGCTGATTTGGGTGTGTACAATTTTGGAAATATGTACATGTATGGTGGTACGATTAAAAGATGTAGAATCGGTATCTTAGGTTATGCACAAACAGAATTGTATCCAGATAGTTTGATTACAGATTGTACATATGGTACAGATTTGGGAGGATCAAACAGGAGTGCAAAACTGGGAGGTACGATCCGAAATTGTGATATTGGTTTTACCAGTGGTACTTTGCAGGAGACCGGTGTGGTAGAAAACTGTAGAATTGGTGGCGAACGTTATGTTGAGCTTCTTCCGGGCAGTATCATTCGTAACTGTACCGAATATGGTTTGTATGCAAGAGGAGCTGTCATGAGCGGTGGAACGATTACCGGCTGTGGTGTTGGTATCTATCTGGATCCTAACAAATACGGTGCCGAACAGTCATTACTTGTTTCAGGTTCTCCGGTGATTTCTGGAAATAAACAGGCAAACGTAGCTGTTTATTCTAAATTGAACAGCGAAGGTAAGTCAGAGAAAAATGTACAGGCAATCTATGTTGATGAGGACGGATTATCGGAGGCAGCAGAGATTCCGGTTCGTGTCATTACAAAAGATGGTGATTTTGATAGTTATGCTACAGATAGCTCAGCAGTATATACATTTTCCGGAAAATATCCTGCAAAGGATTACAGTAAATATTTCCAGAGTGATGTAGACAGCAGCATTGTTGTGTATGATAAGGAGACACAGCAGCTTGCAATTGCACCGTTAAATATCGGAACACCGGCGACAGATCGTGATCTGTGTCTGCTTCGTTACGATGCAAATGGTGGCAGTGGTTCCATGAATCTGGATCAGCTGGAAGACAGTCAGCTGATTGACGGTGAATGGTATGTTCATTTTAATACTGCAACCAATGGAGATGGACGTCTGCATGCAAATCAGTTTACTGCGCCGGAAGGAAAGAAATTTGTCGGATGGAATACAGAGGCGGACGGTAGTGGAATTACTTATACAGACCAGGCCGTATTCCGTATGATTTCTACCGCATCAGATGATGTAAATGGCAGCGATAAACAGATGGTACTGTATGCACAGTGGGAAGATCTTCCAAGAGTCACTGTTTCCTTGGATGCAAATGGTGGTGCAGTTGAACCGAATGATAAAACTGTGATTTATACAGGTACCTACGGTGAATTACCGGTTCCGACACGGGAAGGCTATGATTTCGAAGGTTGGTTTACACAGAAAGAGGATGGCGAAAAAGTCGAAGATACAACCGTAGTTGCTACAACAGAAGAACATACACTTTATGCACATTGGACGATTCAGGTATACGATGTGACATTATCTTCCGGTGCGGGTTATACTGCAACAGGTGCTACATCGGCAGAATATAGCAGCAATTATGAGTTTGAAGTTCAGATTGCAAAAGGATATTCCAGAACACAGAATTACAGGGTGCTTGTCAATGGCAGTGAAGTGACAGCAGCATCCAGTAAAGATGATTGTGATAAGTTCCAGATTCAGAATGTAAAAGGTGCCATGAGTATCGTGGTAGAAGGCGTGGCAGATATTACCCCGCCGGAAGCAGAACTTACAATTGGAATCAGCAAATATAACGCTTTTATGAATCGTGTAACGTTTGGTTTGTTCTTTAAAAAGACACAGACTGTTCATGTGACGGCAAGTGATCTGGGCAGCGGTCTGAAGTCTGTGGAATACCTTTTAGCTGACCAGGCATTTGAGGAGAAAGATGCAGTCAGTGGTGATTGGTCAAAACTGAATGTTCAGAACGGAAATACAAGTTTTAACATCGATGCAAATAAGAAAGCATTTGTTTATGTTCGGGTGAGTGACGAGAGTGGCAATGTACAGATCATTAATTCTGACGGTGTGGTTGTATATACGGATGCAGAAGCAATCACAGAGGCGATGAATTTTACAAGACTGAGTCAGGATGATGTACAGTTTGCGGTTCAGTTGAATGGCAATGAGGTAAAAAATCTGTATCTTGGAGATCAGTTGATCGACAGTCAGTATTATTCTGTATCAAAAGATGGTGAGATTACACTGAAAAACAGCTATTTGTCCGGACTGGCAGCAGGTGAATACACCGTTCGTGTGACTTATGATCCGTTGGGAGAAACTTATACAGCGGGTAATGAACCGGCAATGACATCTGCAAAATTAGTAGTTGCAAAAGCAGAACGGACGATTGATTATAAAGCTGTTGATACAACTTATAACGGAAAAACGTATGCAGGTCTGACTTATGAGAACAGACCGCAGGCAACTGTGATCGAATACAAGGTGAAAGGTGCAGCAGACGATACTTATACGAAAGATGTACCGATGAATGCAGGTTCCTATACGGTGCGCATTTCCACACCTGAGGATGCAGATTATAATGCAAAACAGGTGAGCGGTGCCTTTACGATCAAACCGAAACAGGTAACGATTAACGGAACCACTGTTGAGACAACAAAAGTTTATGATGGAACAACGGAAGCGCGTCTTGTAGAAACAGGTACGTTATCAGACAATTATGATGGTAAAAATCTTGTGATTGTGGCAGGAAAGGCTTCTTATGAGAACAAAAACGTTGGTCCGGATAAGCAGGTAACGTTTACCGGATTTGCACTGGATGGTTCCGCGGCAGCAAACTATGTATTGAATGGTCAGCCGGAGAGTACCACGGCAGATATTACCGCAAAAGAGCTGACGATCACTGGACTGAAAGTAAAGGATAAACAGTACGATGGCAAAAAGAATGCTGAAATCGATGGAATGCCGGCATTGGCAGGTGTTGTAACTGGTGACAGTGTACAGCTTGTAAATGGTATCCCAACTTTTGACAGTGAGAAAGCGGGCAAAGATATCGCAATTCATTTTACAGACTTTGTTCTATTTGGAGATGATGAGGTAGTCGCTAATTACAGACTGACGCAGCCGTCCGGTATGACAGCATCCATTCTGGAGTATGTGAGTGATGGCAGTGAATACAGTGTAAATTCCAATGACTGGATCAATACAGAGTTTGTTGTGACAGCAAAAGAAGGTTATGCACTGAGCCGTACAGATCTGGCAGATGGCGAATGGACCGATCAGTTAAGCGAACAGGAAGAGACCAAAAATGGAACCATTACTTTCTATGTAAAAAATACAGTGACAGGTGTGATCTCTACAGCTGTAACAGAAAATTATAAAATTGATAAAACCATTCCGGTAGGTGAGGCAAAATTGAATGGACGAAATGCGTTCCAGACGATCTTAAGCAAAATTACCTTTGGTTTATTCTTTAATGAAGATGTAACAGTAGAATTGAGTGCCAGCGATGATGCTTCCGGTATAAAATCTGTTATGTATTACAAAGCAGATCATCAGCTTACAGAGGAAGAAGTTCAGGCAATTGCTGACTGGACGGAATACAGTGAACTGAAGATGGAAGCAAAGGATATGGAACAGTTTATCATCTATGTTCGTATGGAAGACAATGCTGGTAATGTATCCTATATCGGTTCCGATGGTGCGATCTTTGATACAACAGCACCTGAGATTACTGGTGTGGAGAATGGAAAAACATACTATGTGACAAAGAAATTTACGATAAGTGATCAGAATCTTGCATCAATTACTGTAAATGGTGAAACTGTGGACGGAACTGTTACATTAGAGGGTGATACAGAGACTACTTATGTGATCTGCGCAACAGATAAAGCCGGAAATGTAACAGAGTATACAATCGTGATGAAACCGATTTCTTCTATTACAGATACAATTACAGAGATCACAGTGGATAATGCAAAGTCCAGTGATACAGAAGTGATTAGAGATGTGAGAGATCAGCTTCGTGATGTTACAGAAGCATTTGATGAGGAGGAATCTACGGAGGCAGAGTGGGATAAATTACAGGATGCTCTGACAAACTGTGAGGAATTGGAAAATCGAATTGCAGCGGCAAAAGATGCGTCAGAAAAATCTGAAATTACAGAGGTAAAAGAGATTACCGATGAGACTGTAAAAGTGGAAGATGAAGATGCACTGAAAGATGCAGAAAAAGCATTAGAGGAAGCGTTAAAAGATTATGATGGCAATTATACAGAGAGCGAGCGCGAGGAACTTGAGAAACAGCTTGAGAACGTAAAGGATGCGCTGACTGCAATTGACAATGCAAAGAAAGCTACAGAAGAGATCGAACAGCTTCCAAATGTGGATGATCTGAAACACAGTGACAAGGAAAGCGTAGACCGTGTGAAAGAGATTTACGACAATCTGACTGAAAATGAAAAGTCTATGCTGGAGGAAGATACACGCAGTAAGATGAACAGTCTTGTAAAACAGATGGAAGAACTTGAGAAAATTTCCTATGCACCGTCTATTATTGAAGGCGCAGGACAGATCTGGAAAGCAGGATCTGATACAAATGCAAAATTCCGCAGCAATGCTGAATTTGAAGAATTTGTAAAAGTACTGGTGGATGGTAAAGTATTAGATGCCAGCAAGTATACTGTTTCGGCAGGAAGTACCGTTGTGGAACTGAAGGCAGATTATCTGAATACTCTCTCCGCAGGAGAGCATACCCTCAGTATCGTATCCGAAAATGGAACGGCGTCGACGATGTTTACTATTGAGAAGAAAGCTGCGTTGGATAATGCGAAAAATACATCTGTAAACAGTCCGAAGACCGGTGACAGCAATGGCTTTATCTGGTGGTTTGTGGTACTCTTTGCGGGTGTTGGCATGATGATCATCACACTGGCAGTACATGAAAAAAAGAAAAGATCTATGAAATAAAGTGAATTGTTAAAACGAGGCAGTGGAACAGTCGATTTATCCGACTGTTCCACTTTTTTTTCTGCGAAAAAGATGATAGAATAGAATTTATCAAAAGGGATAGGAGTATCAGCAATGGGAATTATTAAAGGGATATGTATCAGTGAAAAAAGAGGAACACAAAAGCATGAAGTTTCTGAGGCAAAGCTGATTGCCGACTGGGGCATCGAAAATGATGCACATGCCGGACACTGGCATCGTCAGGTGAGCCTGCTTTCACTGGAAAAAATAGAGGCATTCCGTGCCAGAGGCGTGGAGGTGGAGTTTGGAGCATTCGGAGAGAATCTGATCGTGGATGGTTATGATTTCCGCAATCTTCCGGTAGGAACCAGATTCCGCTGCAATGACGTTCTGCTGGAGATGACGCAGATCGGAAAGGAATGTCACAGCCACTGTGAGATCTACAAAGTAGTAGGAGACTGTATCATGCCGCGGGAAGGCGTGTTTGCAAAAGTATTACAGGGCGGAACCATCAAAGTTGGGGATGAACTGGTGATGGAAGAAACTGGAGAGTAAAGCGTATCACAGAAATTGTTATCTGTATGCACAAGGCAGTTGTGATATGGGAATTTTACGTCGATTTTACATGAAATTTATACGCTGATGATAGTGGCAGAGTCCAAAAAGAAATAGTATAAAAGATACGCAGGGATTTTGCAGAGCATAAGTGGAAGCACAAGAGGATAAAATAAGATATGAGTAGAATTTCAAATATAATACGGGGGTTATTTGGAAGAAAGCCCGTACATCAACAGAATAAGAGCACTGCCTCACAGATGGGACGTGCAACCGCACCGAAATCTGAAAAAATGATTCAAAAGATGCCTGTGAAAACAATGAGAAAAGAGGAATCAGCTATGAAGACACAGGACACGCAAGTACAGGTAACAGAAGCACAGACAATGAGGAGTGGGGAACATATGGTACATTCATGTTATGACAACCGAGAGTTATCCTGGTTAAAATTTAATACCAGAGTATTGGAGGAAGCAGAAGATCTGGCGAACCCGTTTTGTGAGCGGTTATCGTTTGCATCGATTTTTCAGAGCAATCTGGACGAATTTTTCATGGTTCGTGTCGGTTCTCTGTATGATCAGATGCTGGTGTCAAAGGACATTCGGGACAATAAGACAAATATGACCTGTCAGGAGCAGCTGAATGCGATCTTTGAACAGATAAAACTGCTGACACAGCGTAAGGATGCAGCCTATGCGAATCTGAAAGAAGGTCTGGAGACTTATGGCGTAGAGATCTGCAGTTATGCAGAACTGGAAAAACAGGATGTGGAATTTCTGGATGCTTATTTTGAGCATGAAGTGCGTCCGTTATTATCTCCGCAGATCATCGGAAAGAAACAGCCGTTTCCGTTTTTGAAAAGTAAAGATATTTATGCAGTCGTTGTATTAGAGAAAAAGAAACGGGACAAGCTTGGAATCGTTCCATGTAATGTAGACGTATTTCCACGCCTGATCCGGATTCCGGGACATGAGAACCGTTTTATGCTGCGGGAAGAAGTGATCCTTCATTACATGCCGCTTATTTTTGACCGGTATCATATCAAAAGTAAATCACTGATCCGTATTATCCGAAACGCAGACATCGATCCGGATGAGGAAATGTACGATGATGATACCGATTTCCGTCAGGTTATGGAGCAGCTGGTCAGCCGTAGGCGTAAATTATGTCCGATCAAACTGGAGTATACCCGTCTGATGGATGAGTCTGTGCTGGATACGTTGTGTGGTTATCTGGATCTGAAGAAAAAACATATCTTCCATTCGGAGGCACCGTTGGATCTGTCTTTCTTCTCCAAGATCCGCGATCTTCTGAGAAACAAAAAAGAGCTGTTTTATCCGAAATATACACCACAGCTCCCGGCAGATATCAATATGTCTGAGAGTATTATGAAGCAGATTGAGGAAAAAGACCGTTTCCTGTTTTTTCCATACGACAGTATACAGCCGTTTTTGCGTATGCTGAATGAGGCAGCGGAAGATCCGGAAGTTGTTTCTATTAAAATGACGCTGTATCGTGTGGCAAATGACAGTAAGGTCGTTGAGGCGCTGATCAATGCGGCAGAAAATGGCAAGGAAGTAGTTGCTTTGGTCGAGTTGCGTGCACGATTTGATGAAGAAAATAACATTGAGTGGTCCAGACGCCTGGAAGATGCAGGATGCCGGATTTTATACGGATTGGATAAGCTGAAAGTTCATTCGAAATTATGTCTGATCACGAAAAAGACTGAGGGACATATTTCCTATATCACACAGATCGGAACCGGAAACTATAACGAGAAGACCGCAAAATTGTATACGGATTTCTCTTTGATGACAGCACACCAGGGAATTGGTGAGGAATCGAACGAAGTGTTCCGGAAATTGTGTCTTGGTCAGGTGATGAAAGAGACAAAATATCTGATGGTAGCACCGAAGTGCCTGCGTAACAAGATCCTTGATAAGATGGATATCCAGATTGCCCGGGCAAAACGCGGAGAGGCGGCTTACATCGGTGCCAAGATGAATTCTCTGACAGATAAACGTATTATTGAAAAATTAATGGAAGCATCTCAGGCGGGTGTGGATGTTGAACTGGTGGTACGTGGAAGCTGCTGCCTGATCGCAGGTGTTCCGGGTGTTACAGACAATATCACGGTTCGGAGTATCGTAGGTCGTTACTTAGAGCATTCCAGAATTTATATCTTCGGAAATGATGATGTCTATATTGCTTCTGCAGATTTCATGACAAGAAATACGACACGTCGTGTTGAGGTAGCGACACCGATCTATGATGAAGATATCAAGAAACGTGTCCTGCATATTTTCAATGTGTTGATGTCTGATAATGTAAAAGCAAGAGTACAGATGGCAGATGGACAGTATGTACATGCTGTTCAGACCGGCGAACCGGTGAATGCACAGAAATGCTTTGAATCAGCGGAAAATCGCTAGAATAAGGTGGAATTGGTTAACGCAAAATCTATGATATAAATGGATTCCGGCAATACATGTGCAATGACACGAATAATTTTCTGTTTGCATATGTATTGGCAGGAATCTCATTGATAAGTGGTAGATTTTGTGAATATACGGGAGAACTATAGCTTGACAGAAATAAAAAAGTAAGATAGAATAAACAAGTCAATTGCCCAGTTAGCTCAGTTGGTAGAGCAGAGGACTGAAAATCCTCGTGTCTCTGGTTCGATTCCGGAACTGGGCATTGAAAAATAAAAAAGTTGTTGACATCGATATGTGATTGTGATAATATACTACCTGTCGATGAGATGACGCAACAAAATATTGTACATGCGGGTGTAGTTCAATGGTAGAACACCAGCCTTCCAAGCTGGATACGTGGGTTCGATTCCCATCACCCGCTTTTTTGTTACCCAAAAATAAATTCAGGGTGAACGTATGCGGGAATGGAAGTGTGGATTTCGTTTGTGTAAGCGGATGATTTTTGAGAAGAAGTTATATCAGATGGGAGATGACTCCCACCTCTATAGGTGGTGAGAAAC
>NZ_JRFU01000015.1 GCF_003122485.1 Eubacterium ramulus | reverse complement strand
TTGCATGACGCGCACCTCGCAACAAGAATGCCGGAGCATTCTTGAATGTTAAAAAATTGCCATTGATAGATAGTTATACGAATTGAAAATAGGAATCCCTCTGAAGAATTGTTCTCTCCAGAGGGATTTTTTGCTTTAAGGTTTTGGTTATGGACAAGTCTTCTACTGCTGACTGCTTTACACAGCGGAAACAGAGAGACTTTTTATTGGTTAAATGACCAGTTCCACATTTTGTTCGATTTCAATGTGAGAACCAAGTAAATCGTCTTTATAACGGGCGTATTCCTCAGGTTCTATGCGCCATGCCAGACCGCAGCCGGCGGAAAGTTCCCTTGGAACTGGGATCAGACGACCGGAGATGTCATGTTCTTTACAATACAGCTCCATAGCCATGGCAGCGGATGTTGTATGAAATGTTAAAATCTGATAAGGTTTTTTCTTTCGCATGACGATAATTCTCCGTTTCTTGATGTAATTCAATTCTGATATTGCTATATGTAATGAGCGTAATTAAGCAAATATGCTGGTATCATTGATGCATGACAAATGTTACTCATGAACAGATTTATTTCATGATAAAATCAGTTTTTTACTTGATCATATAACAAATATCCTAATCTTCTGCTTCCTTATTATGCCCGAAATGTGATTTCAAAGCAACCGTTTTTCTGTTCGGTCTGAAACTCTTTTTTCTGATAGGTTAATGTTTTTTCAATGTTTGTTCTTGTGTGGGCTTCATCGCCGATCACACGAATGGTTTCACCCGGATGTTCATCCATGGCGTCCATGACAAGCAAAACCGGTTCCGGACAGGAAAGTCCTCTTACATCTACTTCAATGAATTCTGCCATTTTTATTTTCCTCTTTTCAGATTTCTTTTGTTTGTTACTGCAATGATAAATAATACGATAATGCATGCGATCACTGCTGCTTTACCTGCGGTAGCCGGACCACCTGCAACTGCTGCCTCAGTCTCAGTTGCGGCTTTTGCTGCTGCTCCTGCAAGACCGAAGTTATGTGCAAATGCAGCGCCAAGGAGCATTCCAAGGAATGTTACTGTACTATCGGAAGAACCCTGTCCTGCAAGGATCAGCTGACGCAGCGGGCATCCACCTGCCAGTACAGCACCAAATCCTACCACATACATGCCAAGGATGTTCCACAGATGCTGGGAATGTGCGATTGGCTGACCGGAGAAACTTAAGTGGAAGTTTCCGGTTGCAATGTTGTAGATTAACATAACGACAAACAGTGCACCGATAATGCTGAACAGGTCAAAGTTTTTCATCAGAATGACATCACGGATACTTCCTGCGAAGCACATTCTGCTCATCTGTGCGATAATACCAATGATGAGTGCGATGATCAGTGAAATTGCGATCGGTGCGTGCATGCTTCCCGGTCCTTCAGTACTTGCTGCATATGCACCAGTTGCCACACCGATGATCAGTAATACGATTAACGCGATCGGCAATACCATACCGTTTGCTTTCTTGGTTTCATAAGCTCTTCCAAGAGAAAATCCTTTTTTCAGGAAGAAGGTTCCGGTTGCCACGCCGCCTGCAAAACCGATCAGTGCTACATAAGCATTCAGATCACCGGCAGACATACGAATTACCATACGAAGCGGACATCCAAGGAATACCAAAGCACCGATCATCATGATCATTCCAAGCAGAAAACGGATCATTGGTGCAGATCCAGCGGTTGCTTTGTATTCTTTCGTGATCAGAGAAATAATAAATGCACCCACTACAAATCCTACGATTTCCGGACGGAAATACTGTACTGATGCTGCGGAATGGAGGCTTAATGCTCCGGCTGTGTCACGGATAAAACATGCCACACAAATTGCCATGTTTGCCGGGTTTCCGAAGAATGCAAGCAATGCTGCCAGTACACCGACAATGGCACCTGCGATTGCAAGCTTCCATGTTTTGTTAAATAGTTTCATAACAGTTCTCCTTTGTGTTTTTGACGCATAACTACGTCTGTTTTTGTTGTATTCAGTATAACATTCCTGCATTTTCCAGTAAAATTGTTAATATTGATAACTTGAATAAATATATTGAGAAAAACTATAAATAGGAGTAAAATCAGATTAGAAACAGTTTATATCGATTTTTCGATAGGATATAAATTCCATTATATGAACAAAATTCAAGTCGAACGCACGTGAGACTTGGTGCGTGATTCTGGTCAG
>NZ_JRFU01000149.1 GCF_003122485.1 Eubacterium ramulus | reverse complement strand
TCCTTTGTATTATGATACGATACAAAAATAGGCAAACGTAGCATTTACGGATACAAAATGTGAAATGTATCTATAAAATAGAAACATATTATCTAAAAAGAATTTAATAAAGATACACACAAAAAAGATTGGATATTCTATTATCCAGTCTTTTTTTCTATTCTATTACAACGAACAGACGCCTGTTACGGGGCGTTCAGCTAATTGCAGAATATAGAGTAGAAAGAGATGAGAAGAGATGCTGAAATTTGGAAAAGGCGTAGTCAAGTCGCGGTTTATCATTTTCATTGCAGCGATCCTGCTGCTGATCCCGTCCGTATTTGGCTATCTGCACACGAGAGTGAATTATGATATCCTTTCCTATTTGCCGGAGGATATCGAGACAATGAAGGGACAGGATATTCTGGTAGACGAATTTGGTACGGGAGCGTTTTCTACCTTCGTCGTTGACGGAATGTCGAATAAGGATGTCAGTACCTTAAAGGCAAAAATTGAACAGGTTGATCACGTAAAATCTGTTCTGTGGTACGACAGTGTGGCGGACATCAGTATCCCGACAGATATGTTGCCGGAAAAATTGCAGAAGGTATTTTTAAGTGACGAAGGCACATTAATGTTTATTTTGTATGATACAACGATGTCGGCAGATGAGACCATGGAAGCGGTAGAACAGATCCGTGCAATTTCAAATGAGCAGTGCTTTTTAAGTGGAATGTCAGCGGTTGTTACGGATATCAGGGATCTTTCTGATAAGGAAGTTCCGATCTATGTTGTGCTGGCAGTTATTTTATCATTGATTGTATTATCCCTGACGATGGATTCTTTCCTGATACCGATCTTTTTCCTGCTCAGTATCGGAATGGCGATCATCTATAACTTGGGTACGAATGTTTTCATGGGAGAGATCTCCTATGTGACAAAGGCGCTGAGTGCAGTGCTGCAGCTTGGCGTGACGATGGATTATTCGATTTTCCTGTGGCACAGTTATGAAGATCAGAAAAAAATCTATGAGAATGACCATAAAAATGCTATGGCGCATGCGATTTCACAGACCGTTACTTCTGTTGTGGGAAGTTCCATCACGACGGTTGCCGGATTTATTGCATTGTGTTTCATGAGTTTTACCCTGGGTAAAGATCTTGGAATCGTTATGGCAAAAGGCGTGGTATTTGGTGTTATTGGATGTGTAACCATACTTCCGTCTATGATCCTGATTTTTGACAAACCGCTGGAAAAAACAAGACATAAAGCAATTTTGCCGGATCTTGGAAGAATTTCCGGTTTCGTGACAAAGCGGTTTCCGATTTTTCTGCTGATTTTTGCGGTACTTCTGGTTCCGGCAATTTACGGACAGAAACATGCAGAAGTTTACTATGATTTGGCAGGAACGCTGCCGGAAGATCTGCAGAGTTTTATGGCAAATGAAAAACTGAATGAGGAGTTTGACATGAACTCCACGCATATTTTGCTGGCAGACAGTCATATGAAGGCAAAGGATGCAGAGAAAATGCTGGAGCGTATCGATCAGGTAGATGGAGTCAAAGCTGCCATCGGAATCGACAGTATCATCGGACCTTCTGTTCCGAAGGATATGATTCCACAGTCCATTCGAGATATTCTGGAAGATGATAAATATCAGATGATTCTGATCAGTTCCGAATACAAGACAGCATCCGATGAGGTAAATGCCCAGATCGATGAGATCAACGACATTGTAGCGGCTTATGATGAAAACGGCATGCTGATCGGTGAGGCACCGTGTACCAAGGATCTGATCACCATTACGGACACCGATTTTAAAGTGGTCAGTGCGATTTCCATTGTGGCAATCTTTGTGATCATTGCGCTGGTATTTCGTTCCATTACACTTCCGGTCATTCTGGTTGCTGTTATTGAGTTTGCAATTTTTGTAAATATGTGTATTCCATTTTACACGCATACACAGATTCCGTTTATTGCATCCATCGTAATCGGAACGATTCAGCTTGGTGCGACCGTCGATTATGCAATTCTTATGACGAACAATTATAAGGGTGCGCGCATGGCGGGACTGGAGAAAAAAGAAGCGGTACAGCGGGCCGTTGCATCTTCGGCACAGTCCATTGTAGTCAGTGCATTGAGCTTTTTCGCATCTACGTTTGGTGTAGGTGTTTACTCTAATATTGATATGATCAGTTCTCTGTGTATTCTGATGGCGCGTGGAGCACTGATCAGTATGGTAGTCGTTATTTTTGTACTGCCGGCGATGTATATGGTATTTGACAAAGTCATCTGTGCAACAAGTGCAGGATTCAGATCCGGAACAAAGGGAAAGGAGAGCAAAACAAATGAAATTCTCAAAAGTAAAACAGTTTTTTAAATCAAAAAAAGTTGTTCGCGTGGGAGCCTGCGTTCTGGCAGCGATCATTGTAGCAGGTGGCACAGGCGCTTATCATGTATATGGTCAGAAAGCGGCAGCTGTGCAGGATAGCACACAGAAAACCACGGATGAGAGCGAAAACGATACAGATAAAGAAGAAAATATTTTAAAACAGGTATTAAAGAGTCAGACTGATGGAGAGGAAACTACCGTTGACAAGGAAGAAACCGTTTATGTGGTCGCAGATCCGGATGGTACACCGAATGAAGTGATCGTCAGTGACTGGTTGAAAAATCACAGCGGAGCAGCAACATTAGAGGATGTCAGTGACCTGAAAGATATTGAAAACGTAAAAGGCGATGAGACTTTTACGCAGGGGGCTGACGGCGCGTTGACCTGGCAGGCAGATGGAAACGACATTTATTATCAGGGAACAACCGATAAGGAACTTCCAATCGATATGAAGATGACTTACTATCTGGATGGAAAGGAAATCTCCCCGGAGGATCTGGCAGGAAAGAGTGGAAAAGTAACCATCCGCATGGATTACACCAACAAAGAAAAAACAGAAGATGGCGTGTATGTGCCATTTACAGCGGTTACCGGCATGATGCTCAATAAAAATTTCACAAATGTGGAAGTGACAAACGGTAAAGTGGTCAGCGATGGCAATAATCAGGTCGTTGTCGGATTTGCTTTTCCGGGATTATCCGAAAGTCTGGATCTGGACAGCAAAGACCTGGAAGATATTGAGATTCCGGATTACGTGGAAGTGACTGCGGATGTGGAAGATTTTTCACTTGATATGACTATGACATTCGTGATGAGCGATATTTTGCAGGAGCTGGATGTGGATCAGGATATTGATCTGTCTGGTATTGAGGATGCAATTGATTCCCTGAGTGATGCTTCAAATCAGTTGGTAGATGGAAGCAAAGAACTTGCAGACGGAACCGGAAGTCTGGTGGATGGCGTGAAAGCCTATACAAACGGTGTGTCTACGTTAAAGAGCGGCATTGGTGCCTATACGGATGGTGTGTCTCAGGTGAAATCCGGTGTGGATGCCTATACCGATGGAGTCGCACAGGTGGCAGGCGGAACAAAACAGCTTGCAGATAAATCCGGTGATCTCAAAGACGGTATCACACAGCTGGTAGGTGGTGCAATGCAGATTCAGACGTATTTTGCAGGCGATGACGGAATCGTGAATGGTGCAAAGAAACTGTCAGATGGTGTCAACCAGTTGGATGTTGCATTGAATGCAGGTGTGACGGATGAGGAAGCTGCACAGGCAGAAACAGCAGCAAAGCAGACCGTAGAGCAGATGTTTGGACAGGATACAGATGTTTATAAGGGTGTGGCTCAGCAGGCAGCAGCTGTTTATAGTAATGGTGTGAAAAATTCAACAGATTTGTCTGATAGTGTAACGGCTGCGTTAAAAGATACCTTTAAACAGATTAATCCTACGCTGACAGATGAACAGGCAGCAGCTTATGCACAGGCAATGTCACAGCAGTTGATCAACAGTATCGCAGATAATACATCAGCTTCCGTTGGTCAGATCGCTGCAGAATCTGCCAAGAGTGGTGCTGAACAAGGTGCCATTGCAGGTGCAAAGAGCGGAATTGCTTCTACAAAATCAGCGATTGCTGCTCAGATCGAGCAGGGCGGACTGGTATCCGGAGCACAGACATTAAGTGCCGGTGTTCAGAAGCTGTATAATGAAGGAATTGAGCCGCTGGCAGTTGGTATGCAGAGCCTCAATAACAGTGTCCCAGAGCTGATGAAAGGCATTCAGACGTTGAATAATGGTGCTGCAACTTTGAATGATAACAGTGCGGCATTAAAATCAGGTGTCAATACATTGAACAGTAAAGGCAGTGAATTAAATGCCGGAGCTGCAACACTGGATAATAACAGCGGAACGTTGAATGATGGTACGGCTAAACTGAACGATGGTGCGAAAAAACTCAGTGATGGTATGATTCAGTTTGATGAGGAAGGAATCCAGAAGCTGAGTGATGCGTACCATGGTGATGTAGAAGAATTGTTAGATCGCGTCGATCAGGTACTGGATGCCGGAGCTTCTTATCATACATTTTCTGGTTTGAAGGATGATATGAGTGGAAGTGTGAAATTTGTGATTCGGACCGAGGCTATTGAAACTAAATAATATACAAAAATGAAGGATAGTTTTAAGTTAAAGTAGAAAAGAAAAAAAGTCTGATGTACATAGGCAGAGCGTATGAGAAGATTGTACCTACGCGGGATCGTTATAAGCGTGGGTTAGTGAAATTACCAAAGCCAGAGTTTTATACTTTTTATAATGGTACTTCGAAGATGGAAGCGGAAAGGACATTGTATTTATCTGATGCTTATAAGATAAAGGATGGTGATCCAATGTTGGAGTTGAAGGTTCGTGTGATTAATATCAATTCCGCAGCGCATCATGAGATATTGGAAAAGTGTCAGGTATTGAACGAATACAGTATGTTCAACTCAGACTGAGATAAAGTGATTTTGTAACATAAATGTGCCCCAAATTGATTTTTTATTGATGTGCGATTGGTAGCCGGAAAGATAAAATCAATCTGGGGTGCTTTCAAAAAATATGCGTTATTAGACAAAGTGTTTTAGTCACAAAAGTGTTCTGTATGAAATTTATTTAAATAATCGCAGACCTCTGTCAGACCATCATCAGTAAATGGATAACTGGCAGATGTTTTCTGTTCATCCGGTGTGGTATCAAAATTATACGGTCCCGGCCACACGGTCACCCGCAGTACGGTGTCGCCTTCTTCCGGTGCATATTTTTCAATGCGGTAATGCATGCCTTTGTAGCTGCCGTGAAAACGTTCTTTTTTATAGAAGTTAATATTAAAAATGTCTGTTCTTGCAATCATGAAAAATTTCCTTTCTATGTCCTGATATTTCTGCAAATATTTATGTAAATCCTGGGAATGAATCATTGTATGAAATACAATTCGATAAAATATTGCTATGTATATGCAAACTATCTTTATTTTAGCTTTTGCAGGAAAAATATGCAAGGGCACAGATAAAAGCGGTGCAGATCATCCAGAAATAAGATTTCTGTAAGAAAATCGTAAGTTTTTGGACAGGTTATATTTAAATATCTTCAATATAGATGTGCTTTACTAAAAGAAAGAGAAAGAATCTTATTATGAATTACAGTAAGACACAAAGAAGATGTATGCAAAAAGTGACTTTGTATACATTCGACACAGGGAGAAGGATGAGAGATGAAAAAATCGGATGAGTATGAATATGACCTGATTTATTACGATAATAAAAGACTGGAGCAGACCGATGCGTATGGATACACACGGAACGAAAGCAAGCAGGACTACGGATATGGGCAGTGGGATGATGGAAGCAGGAGTGGACGGCAGACATCCCGGGCACGAATGAGTAAAAAGCAGCAGAAGAGACGGCGCAGAGCCAGAAGAAGAAAACAGTTTCTGGCAATTGTTCTGGTGATCCTGGCAGTTGTAGTATGTGGAAAAACGGGAATGATCGACAGGATTAGGGCATCTGTCGGCGTGATTTCTACCTCAGAACTTCAGTCGGAAGGTTACCCGGACAGTTTGATTCGTTTGTATGAGAAACATCCTGAGGCAAGAGAAATTGTCCTGGATTATAAAAATTATATAAATGATGATGCGAGTGAGGAAAGCATAGATATTTCCGGGGATGTGACGGATGGAAAGATACCGCTTTTTATTCAGTGGGATGAACGTTGGGGATATAAAACCTATGGTGATGATTTTCTGGCAGTGACCGGTTGCGGACCGACCGCACTTTCTATGGTTTGCGTGGGATTGACCGGAAATCTGAATATGAATCCTTACGCGGTAGCAAAAATGGCGCAGGCGGATGGCTACTATGTCAATGGCAGCGGTTCTTCTTGGAATATGATGACAGGACTTGCCGGTGACCTTGGTTTGTCTGCAAAGGAACTGGGACTGGATGCAGATACGATTCGCAGTAAACTGAGGGACGGTCATCCGATCATCTGCATTATGGGACCGGGGGATTTTACCAGTACCGGACATTTTATTGTGCTGACCGGGGTGAAATCCAATGGAGATGTCACGGTAAATGATCCGAACAGTCGGAAAAACAGTGATAAAAGCTGGGATCTGGAAGAAATTATGTCACAGATGCGAAATTTGTGGGTATACAGCAAGGCATAATAAAATCAGGGATAATTTTTCCTTTCGCTGTGTCAAGTAATAGGTAAGAAATGTAACCAGATTGTAAATATCCATTTTGGTTTCTGGCGGAATATATATGAAAAGTATGCAGTTATAAGACCTTTGAAATGAGGTTTTGTAGCTGCATTTTTCCTTTTCTTTTTTTTCGGTTTGTGGTATCGTATGAAATACTTAAGACGTAAGAAAATAAAAGAATAACGATAGAGAAAAGAGAGATGGAGCATTTCAGATGAAAATTTTATTGACAGCAATCAATGCAAAATATATTCATTCAAATCTGGCAGTGTATTCGCTGCAGGCATATGCAGCGGCGCACGGACATAAAATTGAGCGGGCAGAGTATACGATCAATAATCAGTTAGAGGATATTCTGGAAAAAATATATTGTCAGAAGCCGGATATACTGCTTTTTTCCTGTTATATCTGGAATGTTGAGTATGTAAAGGAACTGGTGTCGGAATTTCATAAACTGCGCCCGGAAGTACCTATCTGGGTGGGCGGTCCGGAAGTATCTTTTGAGACGGAACGATTTTTGAAGGAAAATCCTGCCATCACCGGAATTATGATGGGCGAGGGTGAGCGGACACTGACGGAATTGTGTGAGCATTTTGAACAATGCGAACAGGATGCACAATCTTTGTCACAGAATAGAGATGAGGCACGAAATGAGACAGCGGGGGCAGGAATGGAATATGAGAAAAAGTCAGGTGCTTTCACAGAGTTAAATGAGGAAATGTTGAAAAAAATCGATGGTATTTCCTATCGCAGATCCGATGGAACAGTGGCAATTCAGCCGCTGCGCAGTCTGCTTCCGATGGATGAACTTCCGTTTTGTTATGCGAATCTGAAGGACTTTGAACACCGGATCATTTATTATGAATCCAGCCGTGGATGTCCGTTTAACTGCAGTTACTGTCTGTCCTCCGTGGACAAAAAGCTGCGGTTTCGCAGTCTGCCGCTTGTATACAAAGAATTGCAGTTTTTTATTGATGCTAAAGTGCCGCAGGTAAAATTTGTAGATCGTACTTTTAACTGTCAGCATGAGCATGCCATGGGAATCTGGAAATATATTAAGGAACATGATAACGGCATTACGAATTTTCATTTTGAGATTTCTGCGGATCTGCTCAGAGAAGACGAACTGGAGCTGATCTCTGATATGCGTCCGGGACTGATCCAGCTTGAGATCGGGGTGCAGTCCACCAACGGAGATACGATTCGTGAGATTCATCGTACCATGCGTCTGGAGGAAGTGTACCGGGCAGTGAATCGGGTAAAAGCCGGTAAAAATATTCATCAGCATCTGGATCTGATCGCGGGACTGCCGTTTGAAGATTATCAGAGATTTCAGCAGTCCTTTAATGATATTTATGCACTGCATCCGCAGCAGCTACAGCTTGGATTTTTGAAAGTATTAAAGGGCTCTTATATGTATGAACATGCACAGGAGTACGGTCTTGTGTACCGCAGCCGTCCGCCATATGAGGTGATGGCAAGTAAATGGGTTTCTTATGATGAAATGCTGGAGATCCGTCTGGTGGAAGAAATGCTGGAACTTCATTATAACAGTGGACAGTTCCTGACGTATCTGGCAGTTCTGGAGTGGAAGTATGACAGTACTTTTCAGATGTTTCTGGATATGGGACATTTTTATCGGGAACATGGTTATCTGGATTGCAGTCACAGCCGTGTACGGCGGACAGAGATCGTACAGGAGTTTGCAGAGATCGTTGATCCGGAGCGCAGGGATATATACCGTGAGGCACTGATTTTTGACTTGTATAAGATTGAAAAATCCAAAAGCCGTCCGTTCTGGGCTAAGAATGTGCAGCAGGACAAACGGCAGACCGGAAAATATCTGCGGGAACATGGTATGGAGAAAAAATACTGCCATTTTGAGTATTTTGAGCATATCAACGAAAAGGGCGAGATTACAGAGGAGAAAGATCCGTTATGGTTGCTTTTTGATTATGAGAACAGGGATTCTCTGACGAATGAGGCGGCACTTTTCAGAATTGATGAGATGGGATTACAATCGGGATGCGGAGGTGTGCAATGATTCCGAAAAATGAAAATGACCTGATCGTGGTTGATCTGGAAATGACCGGTCTGCAGGTGAAAACGGACCGGATTCTGGAAATCGGTGCTGTCAGAATCCATGAGGATCAGATTACAGATTCGTTCCAGACGTTTGTCAATCCACACCGCAGACTGGAGGAACGGATCATAGAGCTGACGGGTATTACCGATGATATGGTGGCAGATGCACCGGAGGCAGATGCGGCACTGGAAGCGTTTCTGGCATTTGCGGAAGATTGTCCATTGTTAGGACATAATATCCGGTTTGATTATGGATTTTTAAAACAGTGTGCGATAAATAACGGGCGTAAGTTTGAGCGGAAAGCACTGGATACGTTAAAAATTGCCCGGAAAGTATTAAAGGAACCGGAAAAGAAATCATTGGATGCGCTGTGCGGCTATTTTTCCATTGTGCGGGATCATGCACATCGGGCAGTGGACGATGCGCGGGCAACAGCAGAACTGTATCTGCTTTTGAAAGCGCAATATCAGGAGCAGGAACCGGGTCTGTTCTGCCCCAAAGAGGTTCATCTTCATATAAAGAAGCAGGGACCACTGACACCGGCACAAAAAAGAGACTTGAATCATTTGATGATTTATCATAGAATAGAGTCTGATATCGAAATTGACAGCTTGACAAAAAGTGAGGCTTCGCGTATGATTGACAAAATTTATGCGAAGTATGGACGGATTCCGAAACAGGAGGTTTCAGACAATGTATAAGAAGTCAAAGAAAAAAAGAATACTGGCATCTATTGTGGTATTGATCGTGTTAGTTGCCATGGTAGTGACCGGAATATTATCTGCACTGTTAATATAGTACAGAAAACAGAAAGGTGAACATATATGAAAAAATGGATCAGGGTGTTACCAATCCTTGGTGTTGCTGTGCTGGCAGCCGGTATCGGACATCAGAGTGCACTTGCAAAGAAAAGTGAAGATTCAGTGATTGCAGACCGTATTTTTATCGGAGATGTGGCAGTGGGCGGCATGACAGATGACGAAGCGACAGCAGCTGTGGAAAAATATGTCGACGATTTGGCAGATGAGAAGATTACATTGACGATCAATGATGTGTCTGTAGAGGCGACAGCCGCAGATCTGGGATTGAGCTGGCAGGACACCGAGAGCGTACAGAATGCGGTGGCTTATGGCAAAAGCGGTAATCTGATCGCACGTTATAAAGCAAAAAAAGATCTGGAAAATGAAGATAAAGTATTTCCAATGCCGCTGGTTGTAGACCAGGAAAAGACAACGGCATATCTGGAGGAGCATGAAGGTGAGCTGAACCGTGATGCGGTAGATTACGGTCTGACCAGAGAAAACGGTGAGTTTAAAATTATCGAAGGTCAGGATGGTATCGTGGTAGATGTGGCAAAATCTGTGGATACCATTGATGAAAGTTTTCAGGCAGGATGGAAAGCGGACAGCACCATTGAACTGGTAGCAGAAGTCAGCAAACCAAAAGGATCTGAGGAAGAACTTCAGAAAGTAAAAGATGTTCTGGGAACATTTTCTACCAAATATGCATCCTCTGCCTCTGGAAGAAAAGCAAATATTGCAAATGGTTCTAAGAAAATCGATGGAACGGTGATTTATCCAGGGGATGAATTTTCCGTATATCAGACGGTAGCACCGTTTAATGCGGATAATGGTTATAAACTTGCCGGAGCCTATGAGAATGGTACAACGGTAGACGCTTACGGTGGTGGAATCTGTCAGGTTTCCACGACGTTATACAATGCGGTGATCCGTGCGGAACTGGAAGTGACAGAGCGATCCGGTCATTCTATGATCGTTAATTATGTAGATCCGTCGGCGGATGCAGCGATCGCCGGAGAATATAAAGATTTTAAATTTAAAAACAGTACAGAAGCACCGATTTATATAGAAAGCTATGCAAATGGTACGACGATTTCCTTTACCATTTACGGACAGGAAACACGTCCGGCAAACCGAAGCATTTCTTTTGTGAGTGAGACGCTCAGTACCACAGATCCGGGTGTGAAATTTCAGGAATCTTCGGATGCCGTTGGTACGATCAGTAAGACACAGAGCTCTCATGTAGGAAAATCTGCCCGTTTATGGAAGGTTGTTACCGTAGACGGAGTGGAGGAGAGCCGTGAAGTATTTAACAAAACGACTTATAAAGCATCACCGACAATTTATGCGGTAGGCGTATCTTCGGAAAATCCGGAGGCAGTATCTGCGATGAAAGCAGCGATTGCCACCCAGGATGAGGGTACGATCCGTGCGGCAGCAGCACAGTGGAAGAATGCAGTGCAGCAGCCGGAGCAGACAACAGATCCAACGCAGGATCCGAATGCAAGTCAGACACAGCCGGCAGATGGAACGAATCAGGCTGGACAGACCGATAATTCTGCCCAGCAGACACAACCGGCAGATAACCAGTCTGCAGATCAGGGAACGACAGCACAATAAAAGATCAAGTCGAACGCAAGTGAGACTTGGTGCGTGATTCTGGTCAGCGTAAGCTGACATATTCTTCTCAGAATCACTGCACTCTACACTCCGTTCCGGTCGGCGCAAAACCATTGTCTCCCAGACAATGTGCGCCCCCGCGGAGCGTTTATCTCAGTCGGAGATTGTACTCCCACTGAGAAAGACTTGTTATTACTCACCACTTGCAGAAGTGGGAGTCTTCTCGACTGAGATAA
>NZ_JRFU01000148.1 GCF_003122485.1 Eubacterium ramulus | reverse complement strand
GCTGACCAGAATCACGCACCAAGTCTCACGTGCGTTCGACTTGAATAATGGACAAAATGCAATTCACAGTCGTGTTAGTAGTGAAAGGAGTCAGGGGATAATGAGTGTACTTACAAAAGCGCAGATGGAAGCGGTTTATCAGCGCAATTGCGATATGATTTACCGAATATGTCTGATGCATCTGAAGCATGAACAGGATGCTCTGGACGCGGTATCAGAAACAAGCGGTCTATATAAAACAGAATCATCTGGAGGGAAGCCAGTATGAAGCCGGAACAGAAGGAAAATAAGTATATTTGATTTCAAAATCATCATAGTAATGAGTGATACACACAACGTAAATAAAGAAATCTGGCCGTTTTTTCTTGCTAAGCGATTGTTAGCGTGCAAGACAAAACGACCAGATTTCTTTTTCAACACGTACATTCATTTTTATAAAAACCATCAAAATAAGTATTTATTTGCTTGAAAAGCTATCAAAATAATGGTTTAATAAAAAAGAGGTGATATATCATATGAATAATATAAACTTTGCAATTCAGGAATATGTGACCGGTTCAGATATAAAAAGAGTACGAAAAACATTGCAGTTAACGCAGAAGAAATTTGCGGAATTATTAGGTGTTTCCAAAGCAACCATGGAACGATGGGAAACAAAAGAAGATAAAATTACCGGTCCGGTTGTTCTATTATTAAAAATATTAGAAAATCATCCGGAGTACGTTATGAAAATACAGATTCCGGACAAGGAATATGGTTTGCGTATGTGGTATATGCATGAGCAGGAAATATGTACGCTGATCGATGTAGACGAACTAAAAAAACGGGTAAAAATCAAAAATTATACAGATAATATTATGTTTCAGGCTTTTGGAAATCTGAAGGAACCAACCTATGAAGACTATGAGGCATTTTTAGAGTCCCGTTGTTTTCCAAAAAGCCGTGATAAAATGAAACTGATATTAAAAGATCTTGATCTGCCATTTTATGATCCGCTGATGATCATTCAGAAGACGGAAGGCAGAATGGCAGAAGATCATTTTTGGATTCGAATAGAGAGGTGAGAAATCCATGATCGAATTGTTTGAACAGAATGAACGAAAAGCCGACAGACAGTCTTCCAAGGGAAATCAGCTTAAATGGGAAAATGAAGGTATCTGGTACAAAGCGGATTGTACCGGATATGAAGGACTTGCCGAATATATGGTATCGCACTTGCTGGAAAAATCTTCTTTGGGAAAAAATGAATTTGTACAATACGATTATGAACAGATAAAATATAAAAATGTTTTTTATAATGGTGTAAAAAGCAAAAATTTTTTGTATGATGACTGGCAGATTATAACCTTGGAGCGCTTGTTTCAAAATTTTTTCCAGAAAAGTTTGTATGAAGCGGTATGGCATATACAATCTTCTGTGAAGGAGCGGTTTGAATTTCTGGTGATGCAGGTGGAGCGTATTACCGGATTGAAAGATTTTGGAATCTATCTGAACAAATTGCTGACAATTGATGCGCTGTTTGTAAACGAAGATCGTCATATGCACAATATAGCTGTGCTGATGAATCAAAAAGGTGACTTTGCGTATTGTCCTATCTTTGATCATGGCGCTGGTTTGCTTTCAGACACAAGCATGGACTATCCGTTGGGAACCGATGTATATGATGCGCTTTCAGAAGTAAGGGCAAAAACAATCAGCGGTAGTTTTGAGGAACAATTGGATGTTTCAGAAGAAGTATGCGGAACAAATCTGTATTTTCATTTTACAAAAAAAGATGTAGAACGATTATTAAAGGAAATACCGGGTTATTCTGAACAGGAGAAAAATCGCGTTCAAGATATTTTATTTGAGCAGATGCGTAAATATAAATATCTGTTTAAAAATTGATCTCAGTCTGAGTTGAGACTCCCACTTCTGCAAGTGGTGAGTAGTAACAAGTATTTCTCAGTGGGAGTTCAATCTCCGACTGAGATAAATGCTCCGCAAGGATGTGCAGTGATTCTGAAAAGAAGATGTCAGCTTGCGCTGGCCAGAATCACGCACCAAGTCTTACGTGCGTTCGACTTGAATATAGTACAAAGCAAATATCACACAACGTAAATAAAGAAATCTGGCCGTTTTTTCTTGCTAAGCGATTGTTAGCGTGCAAGACAAAACGACCAGATTTCTTTTTCAATACATAAATTTTGAAATCATTTTTGCCTTTTATCGCGGCAGATTCCACTCAAACTGTTTTGCCAGATAACGAACGACCAGAATCAGGCAAAATCCGATCAATGCAGCAATACTTTCCGGTATAAAGTGATACAGCACATAGTACCCTGCAATACCGAAAATACACGCCGTTGCGTAAATATGCTTCTGCAATACATAAGGAATTTCTCCTGCCAGCAGATCACGCAGAATACCGCCACCAACGCCTGTGATCAGACCGACAAATGCGATGAGCAGACACTGATCCGTATGTAGGAAACTGATGGTAGCTTCCATACCAAGAATCGTAAATGCTGCCAGTCCCAATGTATCGGACCAGAACAACAGATTGTGGTACATGTTATCCGTACGACGGGCGATTTTTTCTGCAATGGTATTTCTGTTGTACAATTTCCAGATCAGAAATACAACAATTGCCGTAATGGATGAAATAACCGTACATTTCGGATTCTGAAACATCGCAGGCGGAGTGTTACCGATGACAATGTCACGAATGGCACCGCCGCCTACGGATGTCACGATACCAAGAATCAGAATACCGAACAGATCCATTTCTTTTTTGATCGCCAGCATGCTTCCGGAAATTGCAAATGCAATGGAACCGATGATCTCAAATACAGACATTAAGTTTGTCACGTTAATATCCTCCCCGTTGAGATTGGCGCCTAGAGGCGCAGTACATCTAACATAGCATACTTAGGGATTGATTGTCTACTCTAAAAAATAGTTCACGGAAACTCCTCTAAAATCTAAGTCAAACTTTATCAAAAATAGTTATATCAGATGGGAGATGACTCCCACCTCTATAGGTGGTGAGAAACAA
>NZ_JRFU01000147.1 GCF_003122485.1 Eubacterium ramulus | reverse complement strand
CTCTACACTCCGTTCCGGTCGGCGCAAAACCATTGTCTTCCAGACAATGTGCGCCCTCGCGGAGTGTTTATCTCAGTCGGAGATTGAACTCCCACTGAGAAAGATTTGTTATTACTCATCACTTACAGAAGTGGGGGTATCAACTCAGACTGAGATAAAAGAATGAGGCTGTCCTGAGTGACAGCCTCTCTGTGTCCTTTTACAAAAATATTTTGTAAGGGATGCACTTTTTTGAAAAATAGTGGAAGGAACAAAACAGAGATGAAACAGGGAAAATTACCGGAAAACGTGTTGAAACGTTCGGTATTCAAACAATTGCATACAAAGCGTAAAGATGTATTGCTTTCCGCAGGTGTAGGGGAAGATTGCGCTGCTTTCACTCTGAAGGAAGATGAAGTGGCAGTCCTTTCCACAGATCCGGTGATCTGGGAAAATTCTCTGGATGGAAGATATGCGGTGCATGCGAATCTGAATGATCTGGCAACCAGTGGCGCAGAACCAATCGGACTGATGCTGACTGCCATGCTGCCAGCGGATATCGAAGAAGCACAGATCCGCGAAATGGTAAAAACCATTGCGGCGGAATGCGAACCGTTACAGGTGCAGATCCTTGGTGGACATACAGAGATTACCGATGCAGTGAACCGCCCAATCATTTCTGTGACAGCGGTTGGAAAAACAAAAAAAGGACAGATCCTGTCTACATCTGGAGCAAAACCGGGAGATGATATCGTGATCACAAAATGGATCGGTCTGGAGGGAACCGCAAAGCTGGCGCATGCGCGTCGTGAGGAGCTGCTTTCCCGATATCCGGCTCATCTGATTGATGAAGCAGAAGCGTTTGAACAGTATTTTTCCGTTATCCCGGAGGCCGCTACCGCCATGAAGTCTGGCGTGAGAGCAATGCACGATGTGACTACAGGAGGCATTTTTGGTGCGCTGTGGGAGCTGGCAGAAGCCTCTGGCGTCGGACTTGACATAACATTGAAAAAAATACCGATCCGGCAGGAAACCGTAGAAATCTGTGAATTTTTTGACATCAATCCGTATCAGATTGCTTCCGGAGGAAGTCTGCTGATGGCAGCGGAGGATGGCAACCGATTGGTTATGGATCTGGCGAAAGAGGGGATTCCGGCAGTCGTTGTGGGAAAAGCAACAGCCGGAAACGACAGAGTCCTGAACAATGAGGAAGAACGCAGATTTTTGGAGCCGCCACGAGCGGGACTGCAGGTAAGTGACCTGCATATTTAATCAGGAATTGATAAATTTTAGAACAAGATCCTGAAGTTGAGTGGAGAGATGATTTTGCACATCTCCAAATTATTACAGAAAAAAGTTTTGTAATTAGAGTTGTAAGGGAGGAACCGAACATGCGTGAAAAGATTTTGACATTTATAGAGAAGAATAGCCGCATTGCTATCAAAGAATTAGCGATTATTCTTGGGGAAGATGAAATCAGCGTAGCAAATGAACTGGCAGCAATGGAAGCAGAGCACATTATCTGCGGATATCATACACTGATCAACTGGGATAAGACAGATATTGAAAAAGTAACTGCTCTGATCGAGGTAAGCGTTACCCCGCAGAGAGGACAGGGATTTGATAAGATCGCAGAGCGTATCTACAACTACCCGGAGGTAAATGCAGTTTACCTGATCTCCGGAAGTTATGATCTGCTTGTAACTATCGAGGGACGTACCCTGCGTGAAGCAGCACAGTTCGTATCAGACAAACTTTCACCACTGGATTCCGTACTGAGTACCAAGACAAACTTCATTTTGAAGAAGTACAAAGACCACGGAACCATTATGGCAGAAAAAGAAAAAGATGAAAGGATGCTGATGACACCATGAGAAACCCATTATCAAAAGTAATTACAGAAATTGAGCCATCCGGTATCCGTAAGTTTTTTGACATTGTAAGTGAAATGAAGGATGCAATTTCTCTTGGTGTTGGTGAGCCGGATTTTGACACACCATGGCATATCCGTGATGAGGGTATCTATTCTCTGGAAAAGGGAAGAACTTTCTACACATCAAATGCCGGTTTAAAAGAATTAAAAATTGAGATCGCTAATTTCCTGGAGCGGAAATACGGTCTGGAATATGATTATAACCATGAAATTATGGTCACTGTCGGTGGAAGCGAGGCCATTGATATCGCAATGCGTGCCATGCTGGATCCGGGCGACGAAGTGCTGATCCCGCAGCCGAGTTATGTATCCTATCTGCCATGCGCAAAGCTGGCAGGCGGTGTGCCGGTTGTCATTGAACTGAAAGCAGAAAATCAGTTCCGTCTGACCAGAGAAGAACTGGAAGCTGCAATCACACCGAAGACAAAGATTTTAGTACTTCCATTCCCGAACAACCCGACCGGTGCTGTTATGGAGAAAAGTGATCTGGAAGCGTTGGTGGATCTTATCGTTGCAAATGATCTCTATGTTATTACCGATGAGATTTATTCTGAACTGACTTATACCGATGACGGACATGTGTCTATTGCATCCCTTCCGGGAATGAGAGATCGTACCATTTATATCAATGGATTATCAAAATCTCATGCAATGACAGGATGGCGTATCGGATATGCATGTGGACCAGAGGTGATCTTACAGCAGATGCTGAAAATTCATCAGTTTGCAATTATGTGTGCACCGACTACCAGCCAGTATGCTGGTGTTTCTGCACTGAAAAACGGCGATGAAGACGTGGCACATATGCGTGACGAGTATAACGGACGTCGTCGTTATCTTATGCATCGTTTTAAAGAGATGGGACTGGAATGTTTTGAGCCGTTTGGTGCATTTTACGCATTCCCGTGTATCAAAGAATTTGGCATGACTTCCGACGAGTTTGCAACCAGATTTTTGCAGGAGGAGAAAGTAGCAGTTGTTCCGGGAACCGCATTTGGTGCCTGTGGCGAAGGCTTTTTACGAATTTCCTATGCATATTCACTGGAAGCATTGAAAGAAGCATTAGACCGTATGGAGCACTTTGTACAGAAACTCCGTGCAGAGAAAAAGGAAGCATAGATTATGGCAAAATTGAACATTGTTCTGTATGAGCCGGAGATCCCGGCAAATACAGGAAATATCGGGCGTACCTGTGTAGCAACAGGTACACGCCTGCATCTGATCGAGCCTCTTGGATTCCGTCTGAATGAAAAACAGATCAAGCGGGCAGGTATGGATTACTGGAAAGATCTTGATGTGACAACTTATGTAAATTATCAGGAGTTCCTGGAGAAAAATCCGGGAGCGAAGATTTATATGGCAACCACAAAAGGACAGAATGTGTATACAGAAGTGTCCTATGAAGAAGACTGCTATATTATGTTTGGAAAAGAAAGTGCCGGAATCCCGGAAGATATTCTTGCACATAACAAAGACAGATGCGTGCGGATTCCAATGTTAAGTGACATCCGTTCCCTGAATCTGTCCAATTCTGTGGCAGTTGTGCTGTACGAGGCACTGCGCCAGAATAATTTTTCTCAGATGCAGCTGATGGGACATCTGACAAAATTTGACGATTATATTGAGTAACGTGCCTGGCTGGACATTTTATGTGGAAAAGTGATGTTTCGCAGAGAATGAGACAGATAAGCATGAAAGAGGATTCTTACACATGGCATTTATTAAGGCAGAAAAATTAAAACATAAATTTGTGCGCCGGGATGAACAGGGCGAAGTGCAGGATGTGACACTGGCGCTGGATGATGTGAATATCGAAGTGGAAGAAGGGCAGTTTATTGCTGTGCTGGGACATAACGGTTCCGGTAAATCTACGTTTGCAAAACATCTGAATGCATTGCTGACACCGAGTGAGGGAACCGTCTGGGTAGATGGAAAAGACACGGCAAAGGATGAAAATATTCTGGATATCCGCAAGGAAGCCGGTATGATCTTTCAGAATCCGGACAACCAGATCGTTGCGGGTGTGGTAGAAGAAGACGTGGCGTTTGGACCGGAAAATATCGGCGTGCCTACAGAAGAAATCTGGGAGCGTGTCGGACACAGTCTGGAGGCAGTCGGCATGACAGCATACCGTTATCATTCTCCGAACCGTTTGTCCGGTGGTCAGAAACAGCGCGTTGCCATTGCAGGTGTTGTGGCAATGGAGCCCAAATGCATCATTATGGATGAGCCGACTGCCATGCTGGATCCGAATGGTCGAAAAGAAGTATTAAACACGGTACATCGTTTGAACCGGCAAAAAGATGTAACGGTTATTCTGATCACACATTATATGGAAGAAGTTATCGATGCGGATTATGTGTTTGTCATGGATGACGGTCGTGTGGTGATGCAGGGAACACCCCGTGAGATTTTTTCACAGGTAGAAACACTGTTAAGTTATGGCTTAGATGTACCACAGATCACCCGGCTTGCATGGGAACTGAAAAAGGAAGGTCTGCCAATCCCGGACGGGATTTTAAGCAGACAGGAACTGGTGGAGGCAATATGTCAATTAAAATCGAAAACCTGAGTTACACCTATGCACCGGGCAGTGCATACGAGATACATGCATTGAAAAATCTGAATCTGGAAATCGAAGAAGGACAGTTTGTCGGAATCATCGGTCATACCGGCTCTGGAAAATCTACATTGATCCAGCTGTTGGATGGACTGATCAAGGCAGATGAGGGGCATATTTATTACAACGGTGAGGATATTTATACACCGGGATATTCCCTGCGTTCCCTGAGAGGAAAAGTGGGACTGGTGTTTCAGTATCCGGAGTACCAGCTTTTTGAGATAACAGTATTAAAAGATGCCGCTTATGGTCCACAAAATCAGGGATTTTCCGCGGAAGAAGCACTGGAGAAAGCAAAAGAAGCGCTTATTAGAGTAAAACTTCCGGAAAAATACTGGGAAATGTCACCGTTTGAACTTTCCGGTGGGCAGAAACGCCGTGCAGCCATTGCCGGTGTCATTGCCATGAATCCGAAAGTACTGATTTTGGATGAGCCGACTGCCGGTTTGGATCCGAAGGGACGGGATGAATTATTTGACCTGATCCGCGAGCTGCATGAGAATATGAAAATGACCGTGCTTTTGGTGTCTCACAGTATGGAAGACGTTGCCAACTATGTAGATCGTATTATCGTGTTGAATCATGGAAGCCTGATGCTGGATGGAACGCCGGCGGAAGTTTTTTCCCATGTGGAAGAACTGGAACGGGTATCGCTGGCAGTGCCACAGGTTACGTATCTGATGAAGGATCTGAAAAAAGCAGGTCTGGATGTCAATACTTCGGTAACCACGATAGAGGAAGCTAAGAAAGAGATTATGAAGTTATGTTAAAGGATATTACACTTGGACAATATTATCCGACCGAGTCGATCATACACAGACTGGATCCCCGTGTGAAACTGCTGGCAACACTGATGTATCTTGTGTCTTTGTTCCTGTTTCACGATTTTGTGGGATTTGTTGTAGTCACTCTGTTTTTGCTTGTGATTATAAAACTGTCAAGGGTTCCGTTTTCGTTTATGTTGAAAAGTGTCCGGGCAATTTGGGTGCTTGTCGTTATTACAGCAGTATGTAACCTGTTTTTTACACAGGGAGACAATACTTATTTTGCATGGAAATTTATCCATATCACAGATCAGGGTGTCAGCAATACGGTATATTTTACAATCCGACTGATCTATCTGGTTGTAGGTACTTCTGTGATGACGCTGACAACGACACCGAACAAGCTGACGGATGGTCTGGAAGAAGGCTTAAAACCATTGTCAAAAATCGGAGTTCCGGTGCATGAAATCGCTATGATGATGTCGATCGCCATGCGTTTTATCCCGATTCTGGCAGAGGAAGCGGATAAGATCAAAAAAGCACAGATGGCAAGAGGCGCGAATTTTGAAGAGGGTAATATCATTCAGAGAGCCAAAGCGATGGTGCCGATCCTGGTGCCGCTGTTTGTATCTGCATTCCGACGTGCCAATGATCTGGCGACGGCTATGGAAGCGCGCTGTTATCACGGTGGTGAGGGCAGAACCAAGATGAAACCGCTGCGTTATATTTCGGCGGATTATAAGGCATATGCGGTGATGGTCGTGTATCTGGCGGTGATTATTGTGATACGGATCTTTTTATAAAGTTTTGAAAAGCGATAATAGTAAATTTTATAGAATGAAATTGAAATAATGAGGAAACTGTATGGATTCAGTGAGAAGAATATATCGGGTGAGAGAGGATGAAAAACTCTGTGGGAGAATAAAGTCATTCTTGAATCATACGCAGGAAAATCTGTGAGATATGTGGTATGTTTGTCTACTTGAATTTATGCAGTTTTTTTGTAGGTTGTTTTAAAGTTTTTATATCAGATGGGAGATGACTCCCACCTCTATAGGTGGTGAGAAACA
>NZ_JRFU01000146.1 GCF_003122485.1 Eubacterium ramulus | reverse complement strand
ACTCACCACTTGCAGAAGTGGGAGTCTCAACTCAGACTGAGATGAATCTATTTTCTGAAATGCTTCTTTTTTCTTCGTTCTCTTGTTCTACTATTTTGTCTGGGTATCAAACTGGGCTTCTTCCCCGTCTTCCACTTCCACCACGACTTTATTTGGCAGGCACACGATGGTCTCCCCGTTGGAAGAAATTGCATGCTGATTTACACAGAGTTTGTCCGGACAATCCGCAGAGATCATATCTGCTTTTCCATTTTCGATCACAAGGGTATTTGTCACCGTTCCTTCTGCGTTTTTTATCTCGATTTTCTGCGCTTTTTCTCCTGTCGTATGCAGGTCATAAGTGCCGTACACGCTTCCGTCTACCGTTACTTTGACCTGTCCGCCGGGTGTACTTTGCATTTTCTGAAACACAAAATACCCGATCACCGCTGCCACAAAGATAATGACCAGTAATAAAATCTCTTTTTTACCGACTTTTTTGTCCATGCTTATGCCCTGCTTCCAATATAATAGAAACCTTTACATTCATCCAGACGCACCGGAATGATCTGTCCGATCAGTTCCTTTCCTCCAGGGAAATGTACCACACTGTTGTTGCCAAGTCGTCCAGTGAGCAGACTGTCATCCTGATGGTTGACACTCTCTACCAGTACATCCTGCACCTGACCGGTCAGGCGTGCAGATTTTTCTGCTGCAATCTCCTGTACTTCTTTTAACAGACGGTCAAAACGTGCTTTTACCACGTCTTCCGGCACCTGATCTTCCATTTTTGCTGCCGGTGTACCGGTACGTTTGGAATAAATGAACGTAAATGCGCTGTCGTAACGCACTTTGCGCACTACATCCATAGTCTCCTCAAAATCTTCCTCGGTCTCACCCGGGAATCCGACAATGATATCTGTGGTCAGTGCAATATCCGGAATTGCTGCACGTATTTTATCCACCAGCGTCAGATACTGCTCCTTGTCATAATGACGGTTCATAATTTTTAACAGACGACTGCTGCCGGACTGCAATGGTAAATGCAGATGTCTGCAGATTTTCTTTGATTTTGCCATTACTTCGATCAGTTCATCGGAAAGATCCTTCGGATGAGAAGTCATGAAACGGATACGCTCCAGTCCTTCGATCTGCTCGATTTGCTCCAAAAGCTGTGCAAAAGTGATCGGCTGATCCAGGTTCTTTCCATAGGAATTCACGTTCTGTCCCAGAAGCATAACTTCCACAACACCATCTGCCACAAAGTTCTCAATCTCACGGATGATCTCCCGCGGCTCTCTGCTTCGCTCCCGTCCTCTTACATATGGAACGATACAATAACTACAGAAATTGTTGCAGCCAAACATGATATTGACACCGCTCTTGAAACGGAATTTACGTTCGTTTGGAAGCTGCTCTACGATCTGGTCTGTATTTTCCCATACATCCACCACCATCTTTTTATTCTCGATGGAATGCACCAGAAGTTCCGCAAATTTGAAAATATTATGTGTGCCAAAAATCAGGTCTACAAAACGGTAGCTCTGTTTGATCTTTTCTACTACTTTTTCTTCCTGCATCATACAGCCGCAGAGTGCGATCATCATATGTGGATTTTTCTTCTTATATCCGTGCAGGTAGCCAAGACGTCCGTATACTTTATTGTTTGCATTTTCACGGACGGTACATGTATTGTAAATAACAAAATCTGCATCCTCGGACTCGGACTCCTGATAGCCGATGGCATTTAAGATACCACATAATTTTTCGGAATCTCGGGCATTCATCTGACAACCAAAGGTTTCGACATGAGAGAAAAGTGGTCTGCCTAACTTCGCGGAAATTTCTGTGATATATTTCCGTGCCTTTGCAATAAAATAATACTGTCTTGCCGGTTCTTCCACCGGTGCATCTTCATTTAAATCTATATCGCCTAAAATGTGTTCTAATTCCATCTGATTTGAAAAATCAATATTTTTATCCATTCTTACTTCCTTTCGTCCATGTGTTCGATTCTACATTATAGCCGATATATGGATTTTTTTCAATGATTATTATCGCCGGTTCAGATTACCAATTTTCCTTTGGAAATTTTGCAAGTCGTGTTTCCGGAATAATCGAAGTCCACCTTGCCATTTTTTACGTACCACACACCATTTTTATTGGCAGCAAGTCCGTTGTAAGAGAAATCAACCTTTCCGTCCTTCAAATACCACCAGCCGTTCTGATTCTGTGCCAGACCGTTAAAAGTGAAATCCACTTTTCCATTCACAATTTTCCACCAACCGTTTTCGTTTTTGGCGATCGTGTTTGAATTGAAGTCAACTTTGCCGTTTACGATATGCCACCAGCCATTGTTGTTCTTTGCTACCGTGTTTGCAGAGAAGTCAACCTTGCCATTCTTTACATACCACCAGCCATTTTTATTCTGTGCAACAATGGTAACGTCAGTATCAACTTTGTCATTTTTGTAGTAATACCAGTTACCGTCTGCATCTTTTGTATCAGACAGTCCATCTGGATGAGATGCCTGTGTAAGTCTGTTATGGAACTCACTTTCCCATAATGAATCATTTACCCAGTAAGCAGGGCAGCTTTTTCCATTGACATCATAGTGTCTGATTACATTGCCTATCGGGACATTATATTTTTTCATTAATTCCCGTGTAAGAGTCAATGCGTTGTTGATGGTGGCATCTGTTGCTTTTACGGATCCATTTCTGTAATCGTCACACAGCTCAATGTTTAATGTATTGGCATTTTTAGCCACTCCATACAAACGTCCACCGTTGTTGTTGTATTTGCTGCCGCCAACGGACCATGCGATTCTATTGTCTGGAACGGAATGAACTACAGTGCTGTCATCCACGAAATAATGAGCAGATGCTTTTCTGTTCGCCCCCTGGAAGTATTTTCCGTTATTTACAGCGGTATCACCGTCATTACCGGTATAGTGAATTACTATGTACTTGATGTCACCTGTCGATCTCTGGCTTCCGTAATTGGTGCTGGAAGCCCACATTTCTTTCACTGTATATGCCATTACTCCTCATCCTCCTCTCAATCTTTCGCTTCCGGAATACCTGCCAGAGAGGTCAGCATGGAAGCTACAAATGCTAATGCTGCTGTCCCGATCACCATTTTCCAGTCTACCTGATTGATTGCCGCTGCCACTGGAAGCATTGCCACTGCTGTCTGTGCTGCAGTCTTTACTGCACGGATAGCCGCACATTTCCACCATTTTTTACTCATACTCATTCTGTCCTTTCTTTTATATGCATTTATTTTTGATTTTCTAAATCTGCGATTCGATGATTGGCTACTTTCACCTGTTCTTCCAATACGGGGACACGTTTTGCAAAATTATTATGTTCTCGTACTTCTCTTGTCAGTTCTTCGATCTTGCAGTCTGTGACAGCCTGCGCTGTATTTAATTGCTGTTCAATCTTACTTTCCATTTTTTGATTGCTTTTTGCATTTGAGATTACGATTCCCAGTACTGAGAATGCTCCTGTGATTGCCGCTGCAATTACTGCTTCCATTTTCTTCACCTCTTTTCCAGAATTGGCACGAAAAAAGCCGGCACCGAAGTGTCGACTCTAAGTTACCGGACAGAGCTACTGCTGCTCACCTCCCGTAAGCAGCTCATTCACTCATAGATTTGCCCGAATACCTGACAAATGCTTCTGGTGTAAGCTTCACATTTGCTTATGTATGCAAATAAATTATAATTATTAAATATAAGCGATTCTGTATTTAACATAACTGTTTGAATTTACTAACGGCATATATGATTCACTCGTAAATTGGACTTCTCTTGTTGTTTCAGAAAAACAAATGTCAATTGGAGCAGATAAACCAGACCATTCGATAATTAAAGCCGAAATTATGATTGCGTCACTTGGTAAAATTGTATCCACAGGATGATTATTATAATATAATCCACCACCAGATTTACTCCAATTATTTCCTTTACGCATTGTATTTGTAGCAAGTTTTACCATATTCGTGTTTAATTCATTTAAGTTCGGTACCGTACTGAATAATGGAGTAACTTTTTCGATATTCAGACCATTTAATGACACACGATACAACGGAAAATCATCCTGTGTTGCGCCTGCGAGGATATCTCCAGATGTGTAAGTCGGATCTGTTGCAGTTGCCCCGGCGGTTCCTTTGATCACAACAAGTTCTGCCGATTCTAATTCAATTGTTGTGCTTGTATCTTTTTTGTAACGCATCACAATCAGATCATTTCTTTTCACAGACTGTGCTCCATTTTCAATCGTCATATCTTCATAATCGTTTACTTCAATTCGAATATGACGCCCCTGGTTAACCAAATCGCCTGATTTGATTCTCACAATGTTATTTGACACGATTTCTGCTGCAAACTGCTCAGCTGTATTCATCACGTATCTGCCAGTTCCGAAGATTCCTGCGTTTAATGCTCCCGCGTCTGCTGACGTTACATGTTCTTTTCCTCTTAATCCTGTGACTATATATGCTCCCATTTTTCACTCTCCTATCTGGCATTCTATACTAATGCCGTTGCTTTTTACTTTTACAATTTTCTTTGTAATTTCTTCCCTGATCTGAATACCGGTGTAGTATTCTCTGGTTCCAACGTAATCGCCGATGTCATAATCCTCATTGTTTTTAAACTTCACATCCATGGCATTGGCTGCTGCATATGCGTCCTCCAGCATCTCCCGCCCTTTCTGTTCTAGTTCATCCTCCGATTCCGTATTAGCATTATCATAAATCTCTGTTACTTCCCGAATGCCAAAATAAGTCTGTGTTTTTGACACTTTTCCTTGTGCATCCATGTACAGATGAATTACTTTTCTGTCTTTCAATTCGCCTTTTCCGAGACATATTACATGATTGGTTGGAAAATCATTTTTACTTATCTGCGCACTGATCTGTGTAGAATCCCATTCTTTATCCTGGCTGTAATCCACTAACGGTATTGCAGAAATCTGTACTTTTCCAGATTTATATATCATTTTCAGCTTTGCCTTTACTGCTTTCAGCATCTTTCTGATGCCTGTATATCCTCCGATGTATCTATCCATCTGGTAAGATTTTATAGTGATCTTGGAATCTGTGTCTTCTGCTTCAAACAGAGTTCCAAGTCCCATCCTTGTGATGAGATCTTTTAGAACCGTATTGGCTTCTCCTGACAAAATCAGATAATCCTGCCCCGCATCCGGGCATAACACTTTCCCCTCCAATATTCCATGCCATGTCCTGCCAGAATACATCACATCCCCGGATTCCGTGTTCAATTTTATCTGATCAATGATGCCGCCGATGTCCGTCCATTTATTTTTTCCGCCAACCGAATCTTTCATGTAGATCCGATCCTGTGGAGCACAGCAATGATCTTCGATTGCTATCGTGCAGAGGAAGTCATTTTCATCCCTGCCAAAAGCCACATCCAGCTCATACGTTGGCATTATATCTTTATCAATGCCATTCTTGTCTGTATAAATTAAATCCATCGTGGCTCACTCCTCTCCTCATATGCAATCATCTCGAATCCAAACAAACCGTCCCACGCTATTCGGTAATTCCCCGGATGCAGCTTTTCAAAAAGATAGTATTCACCGTCCTGGAACTGATACATTGATTCCCGTTCACCGCTGTTTTTGACCTTGTAAACTTTCTTTTCCCGTGATCTGATCCGCACGTATTCGCCAGCTTCTAACACGCAAGTAAGACCGTATACATGTGTCCCAATCGTCAGACGTGGATTTCTGCATGGTCCGTAAATTGTCAGTTGAAAATGACAGTCTGCGATGCTGTCATTCCGAATACGGATGTTTTCTGCTCCATTGTAGTAATCATAAGGATAGTCATGAGGGTAGTCTAAATTTTTGCCATGGGATTCCTGTTTGTTAGGATAACCTTCCACCTGATTCTCTTTTATCCACCATGGCTGTGTGCATGAGATTGTAATCTCGTTTTCAATGGCTTCGAAGTCTTCCTCATATTCGGAAAAATCTGTAGCTGTCACGTATACCTCTTTGTAACAATCGTTCCACCAGATTTTTCCCGGCTGACGATTTCGTACATCATAATCGAAAATCTCACTCATGTCATTCATGAGATTGCTATATTCTTCTTTGCTGTCTGCCATGATAGAAAGTTGTAGTTTTTTTGTTTCCACGTCCTTATAGAACTGTTTTATGTTTTTGGTTCCGTCCTGTTTTGTCTCTGTTTCATATCCCCAGGAACGTTCTGCCAATACTTCCGGATTCTGCGCCATAACTGGAAATTTCATAAGATTAATGATGGCACCTCTTGAATTTTCGTAATACAGTTTCATCATCTACCTCCTGATCCGTCCGATCTCACGGCTATCCAGCACCATGGTCATATTCTGATTCTTTAATGCTGCTGCAATCTTGTCTGCCAAATTTTGGTTACTATTCTGGATTGGTTCAAGCACGTTTGAGAAGTCTTGACTCAATCTGCTATTCGTGCTGATCTCTAGTTGCCGATTTAGATGTTCTGTCATTCCTATAGAAATCTCTGTGCCAGAAATTTCTTTGAACGGCTCCAGATAACTTTGTGCCGCAATTTCGCATGTCTTTTGAACTTTTGGCATGTAGTCAATAACTGCATTTTCAAATCCTTGACCATAGAAAATACCCGTTTTATATGTTTCTTTTGCCGGTGAATTAACTCCAAGCGTTCTATTTGTTGTCGCCAGAGCACCTAATGCAAAGTTTTTCGCAGAAATTCCAATCGGATAGGAACTGATACCATTTGCAAATCCTGCCGCAAAATTGTAGCCTGATCCGCTGGCATCTACTGATTCAAGACCAGATTTTGCATCCATAGCTTTCTGCGATGCCGGCGTCCATGTGTCAACACTCCGTAATCCACCTACGAAATTACTTCCATCTTTCGCGCCAACTGTTGAGGTATTACCGCTTTGTAATCCAAGAATTTCAGCCGCTTTTACCCCGCGTGCTGCAGTTTCCATTTCTCCTTTTTTGCTTGCAACTCCTGTTGCTGCGGAGGCTCCTGACTGCATTCCAAGTGCCTGTGCTTCCGGTGGCAGTTTCGCCAGCTCATTCTTTGCCGCTTCCACCAGTCTATTCGCCCCATCTAGCATTTCCTGTGTAATACCCGGTGTATTATTTTCAATCGCAGCTTTCCACTGGTCTGCCTGTTCCTGGTAATTTGTAACCTGACGTTCAAGGCTTTCACGGGTTCCATTTTCCGCTGTGATGAATGATGTGGTAAGTTTTTCCATTGCCTGCTCAATTTTTTCATTATCTCCTGAAATAATCGTCTCAGACAATCCTTCATAATTTTTGATTGTTGCGTTGTAATCAGTCCATGTCTGTTCCGCTTCCTCAACACTGTCTGCTGCCTTTTTCTGTGATTTTGCTGCTTCTTCTGCTGCCACAGCTGTTTCATGTACTTTATCACTCAATTCATACATGACATCATTTGTTGCCCCGGAATTCATTGCGTTGCGCAATTCTTCCAATGCATCCGCATGTGCTTTTTCTGTCTCACTGGCCGTCTTGCTCTTTTCCGCAAGAGTTTCTTTTGCTTGCGCCAATTCGTTAAAAGCTTCTGACTGATTTTTGATTGCTTCCTGGTAGGAACTGTCATATGCGCTCAGAGTAGCTTCTGCCTTTTTCTTCTGGATTACATCATCAATTGAATTTGATAATTCTTTGTAATTATCAATTACTCCGTCTGTGATTGTGATCTCCTCACCCAGTGCGCTCGACAGAATGCCAGTGATTACTTCTGCACGATCTTCGTATCCTTCTTTGATTTTTCCATTTTTATCTACATTTTCTTGTAATTCAGCAGAAAGTTTTTCATAATACAAAAATTCCTGCTGAATCCCGGTAGCATTTTCTTCACGGGCGACTTTTGCAGATTCCAAACTGTCGGCTCTTTCATTAATAGCATTTGCCAGTTCTTTCTCTGCATCCGTCAATCCATAGGTCTGTTCCATTTCTTTTTGCAGTTCTTCTTCCTGCTTCTTGTGAGCTTCCACAACCGCATACACTGCCAGTGCTGTCGCTCCAAGCGCCGCTGTCAGGATTCCCGCTGGACTTGCCAGCATCGCAAGATTCAGCCCTTCCTGTGCTGCCGTCTGCGCTGTTGTAGCCACTGCCGCCCCTGTCGTTGCAACTTTAAACAATCCCATTGCTGACGTTATATTTCTGATTGAAGAAATGAACTGCGAAGCTTTGTTTACTGTAAACATTGCTCCGATCACCACTGCTCCGCCTTTTGCAATCCGGACGACATCATCCATGTTTTCAGCGATCCACTCAAATGCATCTCCAATCTTTTCCGCTGCTTTGTCTGTGTCAGCATCCACCATCTCAATTCCGGCTTTGATAACTTCCGTAAAGCCTTTTTTTATTGCTGTGGTTACCGGTTCAATTTCTGCTCCAAGATCAGCCATCGTATCATTGTATTCTGCAATCGTGCGGTTGGCCTGCATGACGTTTTTGTTGTTATCCTGATACGAATCCGCAAGTGTGCCATATGCCTGTTCCAGTGTATTCACAATCAGCGACTGACGCTCCTGTGTATCTCCGCACAGGGACAGTTTGGAATTGAAATCGTCCTCATTGATGCCCGCCCAGTTTAAGGCATCTGCAAGGTTACCCGTGACAGTTCCAACATTCGCCGTTTCATTGATGGATTCTGCCAGACCGTCAAGTGGGATGGAATCACCATACTTCGCCCAAATTCCGGTTGCCGCGTGCAATACCGTGTTCAGGTTCTCCTGACTCATCTGCATCGCCATGAAGTTACTGACGGTCGTATTGGAAGCTGTTTCATCTGCCAGCACAGAATACAAATCCATGTATTTCTGCTTTGCATATTCAGTCGTATAGCCGTTACTGGTTGCCGCCGATGACAGTTTGTTCATTTCGCCGCGGTACTCTCTGGTCTCATCCGCCAGATTGTAGATGCTCGTTACACCTTCCTTTGCCATATCAACCATTTTGGTCATGGCATTTCCAAGGAATGTGCCCATAGCACCTTTCATTACCGTAAACCCTTCCTCTGCATCCTTTGTTGCTTCGGTCAGATCTTCCATCTCACCGCTGGCTTCCTTTGCTTCCTGCTCCAACTGGTTCATTTTGCTTTCATTCTCATGGATTTCACTGGATAATGCTTTTATCTGTTCTTTCAGATCTTTGGCTTCATCCGATGTGCTTCCCATTTCCAGCGCAGTATTTTTATATTCTGACTGTAGACGTTCCATTTTGTCTCGTTGTCCCTGCACTGTATCTTCCAGCTTTTCATAGCTGTTTCTGGTATCTTCCACAGCATCATCAACCTGCTGCATGGATGCCCGCTGTTCATCCATGGCTTTCTCTGTCGCTGCCAACTGCTGTTTTACCTTTTCCAACGTGGTCGCCGTATTGTTGTAATTCAATTTCAGCCGTGCAACTTCATCTGAATTTTCACCATAGATTTCTGTCGCTTTTTCAATCTGTGTGTTGATTGCATCCAGCTTCGTCTCATACTGCTTCGTTTCATCTTCCAGAAGGCGGTACTGCTTCTGCAGTCCTTCCAGAGAAGTGCCGTTTGTTTTCATTTCTTCCGCACTTAACCGTAATTCAGAGCGCAGCACCTTAATCTCATTTGCAGCTTTCTTTGTCTGCTCTCTGGCTTCCGCTGTCTCCATCGAAAATTTGACTTTTGCTTCGTTTTTCTTATTTGCCACTTTGTTCCCTCCTTCCGGTTATTTTTCGCGGACTGCTGCCAGCCAGTTCTCATAAGCAGTCTTATTGTCTGCCACCATTCCAACGGATGATATGTCTGAGTTCCAGAACAGATCTTCTGAAATCCCGATCAGAACCACATAATAGGTGTAGTAATCCTCCAAATCCTCCAGCTTAAATTTTGGCATCTGAATCCTGTTCTTGGGTTTCCGTTTTAGGAAGCCCCGTTTAAATCCGGTTTTTTTTTGCTCTCTCCATACCGGAGTTTCATAACTGTCCCGATTACTGTCGCATGATTCTCCGGAAGTTTGTCAAAAAATTCTGCCTCTGACATGCAGTTTTCCACTGTCTCAATATTGGCGCACAGATAACCTGTGTACAGAAATACCGGAAAATCTACCTCATCCTGCACTCCATCCATTGCCAGCTTGTTATATTTTTTATATGTTTCCGGGCATTTCTCCCGGAGTTTTAATAATCGCCCAAAGGTCAGGCACATTTTGATTTCCTGACCGTCATTCAATTCTAAAGTTTGAAATGTAGCTCTATCATTCATATCTGTTCTCCTAAAAAAATCCGGGGACATCCCGGAAGTGTAATTTTATTTTGATGTTTTCTTTCTTGTTGTTTTCTTTGTGGTATCCGGTACATTCTCCGGTGCTTCTGCTTTCTCTGGCTCTTCCTCTGGTTTTTCCACCTCTTTCAGCGGTTCAATCAGTCTGTTTTTTGCCATGATCTCATCGTACCGTTCCTGTGTGCATTCAAATACTTCTCCCGGCTGTCGGATGACTTTTTCTTTCTGATCAATAAATTTTTTCAATGTTTTTACCTTCATTGTTCTCTTCCTTTCTTAAAAATGGGTATAAAAATACCACCAATCATTTCTGACCAGTGGTATTAAATATTTTTGTTTTACGAACTTACAAGGTTCTCAAACTATAAGTTCATTTTTTCATAGACTGCATCTATTCCGGCGCGGATGACATCCGTCTTGCTCATGCCTGCTTTTTCCATGCAGAATCGTATCTTATTCATATCCTCTTCGGAAAGCCGGAAGCTTTCTCTGTAGCTTTTGGGAGCGTCTGTTGGTCTTCCCATTTTCTTTTTTTCTTCTATGGTTCTCACCTCTTGACTCTTGCCATTTTCCCCAAACTGTGTTATTTTTTATTTGGGTACAGGCGGTGGCAAGTACCGCCTGCTGTTGTGTTGTGAGCCTTGCTTATTTATTAAGCAGGGCTTTTACTTTTTCCTTTGCATCTGCAAGATCTTTACTTTCATTTAAGATTTCAAGAATTTTTCTTGTCTGGTTTTCTTCTGCAAGCTCTCTGAGCTGTTCACCTAAGTTCATTTCCTCTTCCATGTTTTCTCCTTTCCGGCACCTGCCACCTTACTCGTTAAGTACTTCCTTAACTGTCTTTATTATAACTTATGTCATGACAAAAGTCAAGTATTTTATGAAATTTCCCATAGAAAAACCACCGGCCATATCCGGCCAGTGGCCTGTTTTATCAGTTATGCGTGTGATAATGAGGTGTACATTGTGTCCGGATCAAATTTTGACATCCAGTTCTGTTTTACGGTGTCTTCCTTCAGTTCAGAATCCAGTGCTTCGTACATTCCCTGACCGTAATCATCCGGCATGACGGAAATCTCAAGATCTACCTCTTTGACTTCCTCTGCACCATTTTCAATGGAACGGCTTACACCAGATTCCATGATGCAGCGCGGATATGCTTTGTATTTCTTGTTTCCGTCCTCATCGTACACTTCCTGTGTGATACAAAATTCCGGATGCGTGCTTGACTGTCCGTAAGCCCGTACCCCGTCAATCAGTCCCTCTACTCTCATGCCAAACATGCCGTCATAAGTATCTTTCGGTACATGCATGGAGATTGACAGTTTTCCCGTTCCAGATCCCTTTACGCGTGTCTTTACTTCAATCCCACGGCATTTTTTTACTACTTTTCTGACATCCATTTCCTCGCTACAGGATCCTACACAACTTGCCTCTGTAGCGGTTTCCTCACTTGCAAATTTGATTGCCATTCTTCTGAGTTCATATTCTGAAAATACTGCTGATGCTGCCACTTTCTTATCCTCCTATTTCTTTCACCAGTGCAGATACACACTGATCTATAATTTTTTCTGTTGCTTCTTCCGCGCCCCTGCGCATAAATTCCTGATCGCCATTATGGCGATAGGTGTTTTCACCGTCATCCGGGAAATAGAGGTAATTATACGGTGTTTTTGTTTTGACCACGACATACAGGTTCCCCTGTTCCTCCCGAAATGGCTGTGATACCTTTGCCGGTTTCTTTTTTCCCTTCCAGGTGCGTCCCGATTCCGGTATTAACGGTGTAACATGGCTAATGATCTCCTGTCCTGCATAATTATGCAGCACATCATTTATGATCTTTTCTGCCTGTTCCCCTGTCTGTGCGATACGGTCCGCCAGTTCCTCAATCTCTGTTGCATCGATTTTCCACATTTCAGCGTCCCTTCCGTGCTTTTGCGAACGGTATATCCAACACTTCCACTGCAGCACCTGTTCCCGGTTTGATCGTATATGCGTAAGTGCTCTCATTTCCCAGTTTTACCCCCGGTAATTCCAGTACCTTTTCGATCACCGTTTCTTCCAATCCTTCCGGAATCTCATTCTCCCGGACAACTGCCACATGGAATGTCACCGTATGACTTGTCCGGCTCTCGGAACTGGTACGCTTATCGCGAAAAAATACGATATAGTTCCACAGCACTGTCTCATCCAGCTTGCCAGCACGTCCGTAGAACACCATTGGATCTATTTCTTCCAGTTTTCCACGGATTTTTTCATTGAATGACATCTATTCCTCCAATTCCCTGATCTTTTCCAGATACATATAGTATTCCGTCTCATTCCGGTCAATATATTCCACAGAATAGAGTGTTTTCCCGATCACAGCGAAGCATCCACTGTGTAATCCTTTCTCCGTCCGTGGTCTCTGTGTCCTGATCTTGAGTGACAGACTGAAACTGTTCTGATCTGCAAATTCCTGATCCTGCTGCCGTCTGGATGTTTCCCCATATGCCAGTCTGATCAGGAAATCCAGATCATTTAAACTTTGAACATTGGTATTTCTGGTCAGTGTCTCTTTTTTCCGCTGATAGATCCCGACATAACCGTCATGGTACTTCGCTTTTTTTCTGTTCATTCGCTGCTGCCACCTCATTTCTTCTTCTGACCTTAAGAATGTCGCTCAGATAATTCTTTTCGAACTCATCCGGCACGTCGTTCCAACAATACAGGCAATAATTCTCAAACAACATTTTTGCCGTTCCCGGGCGCAGGAATGCATCCGGGGATGGTTCCCCGGACATTCCAAGCAGGTCATGCATGTGCACTATGGCATCTTCCGTAATGGAAGTAATACGCTCATCTGTATCTTTATCACTCCATGTAATCTTGCAGATATTCTGCACATTATATTCAAGATCTGAATTTGTCATTTCCTACCCCTTAAGCTGTGACGGTCTCGTTTCTGACTGTGATATAAGCCGGATCAAGTTTAGAAATATCCAGAAGCACCGCAACTGTGTTGTCCCACGCTTTACCGGTTCCATGCAGTTTGATCTTGTATGTTCTCTGGTCCTCAATGAATTTATAAGAATCGTCATACTCAATGACACCCTCTTTGTTGCCACCAAGTCCAAGGAAATACTCCTCCGGAAGGCACAGAATAGCTTCACCTGTTTCTACTTCGTTGCTGATTACCACCTCTGTCGGGAACGGGAAGATGTCTTTTGTGTATGCACCTGCAGCATTCAGCACAGTGGTTGCCGGCATGATCTTCTGCAGATAGTCTTTCATATTGCAGATTAGTGTCACAGATGTAAAGTTACGCATACCGCCGTTTTCTGTCTCTACCAGCTGAGAGATTACATTGCCATACTCTTTCGGCTCAAAACTTTTCAGTTTTACTGCTGTTTTCTTTGCATATCCGGAGCTTGGATTCATGCTTGTTGATTTTCCGATGTTTCGGTCAAGACCGATCGGACAATTTAAGCCATTGCCGTCAACGATTGCTTTCTCCAGGGAGATTGCAATGGATTCTTTCAGGATGGTGCGGATATAGTTATCCAGGAATGTCGGTCCCAGATCTAACATATCCTTTGGAATCACGGTGTAGGCGGTCAGTTTATAAAGCGTCAGTGATACTTCACGGAAGCTGGATTCCAGTTTCTTGGTGATTTCTCCGTTGATTGGTCCCCACACTGCTGTCTGTTTGGTATGATCGTTCAGAATCCATCTGGTGAGGTATTTCACGTCCTGGAAGTTGATCTTGCTCAGGAGTGCATGTTCCTGTGTCAGTTCGCGGAACACATCTTCAATAATGGTTTCCGGCATTGCTCCATTTGTGCTGATCAATGAAGTGAACTCCTGTCTTGGATCTGCTGCCTTTCCTGCGGTGATCAGTTTCTGGTAGAATTCTGTCTCTGCCCCTGTCAGCTGACGATAGCCACGCTGTGCCAGTGCCGCTCTGTCACCTGCTGCCATTTCATAATCATTTTTTACGGATTCCACTACAGATTCATGGAACTGTTCCCATGCCTGTTTTCCCGCGTTTTCATCTCCGGACTTCATAGCCGCCTGTAATGCCACGATTGCTTCTTTCTGTCTTGTTCTGTTTGGATTTCCTAACATTTTTGTCCTCCTTGCTTATAAAAAAATATTTAAAAAAGCATCCATCATGGATGCATCTTCTGGATCATCTTTTTTATCTTCTCCGACCAGTTCCTCAAATTCTTTCAATGTGTCGGAAAAATCATTTTTCTGGAACTTTTCTTTCATCTTTCGGATATTTTGTAGCGGTTCATCTGACACATTCAGCGGATCATCTGTTTCACGACCGGCGATTTCATCAATGAAACCATATTCCAGTGCCTTATCCGGTGTCAGAATGGTTTCTTTTTCCATCATCTGCTGCAGTTCATCCTCTGTGATATTTTTCGCGCGCTGCATAAACAGTGCACGTGATGATTTCATCATTTCATCCAGCTTGTCCGCTTCTGCACGAAGCTCTGTGGCATTTCCTGCCGTGCATACCCACATTTCATGAATCAGTGCACTGGTTCCCTCGCCCATGACACGCTTATCACAAGCCTGTAGGATCACAAATGCGATGCTGTGTGCTACACCGTCCACATAGCCTGTCTTGTGTGCTCCATGCCGTTTCAACTGGTTGTAGATCGCTGTGCCTTCCTTGACGCTGCCGCCGTTAGAATTGATGTACAGGCAAATTTCATCCGTTTCCGGAATCTGCGCCAGTTCTTCCTGGAAATGCTTTGCACTGGTTTCTGAGTCATCTCTGGTCCATGTTTCCCAGTTCCAGTCACCTTTCTCTTGAATGTCATCATACAGGTAGATGTTATGCACATTGTCCTGTGTGCTGAACATATAATACAGTTTTGGGAGTTTCCCCATCACTCAGTCCCTCCTTCTGCCGGTTCTGCCTTATCTTCTACCCGGCTGTAATTATTCGTCATCCAATGCTGTCGGCTCCACGGTGTATTCAGTGGCATTAATCCATTTTCTTCGCGCACCTCATCCACGCACATTACTCCAGACGCGATCAATTTGTCGCTACTGGTTGCCATGTCGAACAGATCACGGTGTTTCACCTTACCGGTATAGCACTGGTAATAATTCCCATGCAGGTATTCTTCTTTCGTTGCGCGTTTATTCAGCACTGCAGTGATCGCATCTGCGAACGGATCCACTGCAAACGTCAGGAACACATCCCCGATATCTTTCACATTCGTTACCTGCCCGGTCATCAGTGACTGTGGAATCTTGAATGCCTGTCCGACAATATTAAAAATATCTTCCCGGAGTTTGATCAGATCTGAACTGTCCTTTGCGGATTTATTGGAAGATTCCTCTTTCAGTTCTTCACCGTCATATTCTACATAAGTCGCATATTCGTTCTGCATGTACGCTTTGATGTTTTCGGCAATCGTATTCTGATACTCATTATTAAATTCAGAATCTCCTGACTTTGCACCGGTTATTTTGAATTTAAATTTTCTTCCGTTTGTGTCACGGAATGCCCGCGCCGCAGTTTCCAGAAGCTTCCCATACTCCGCATATAATCCATTGATTACATTGCAGATATTCTCGTCTTCCATTTTAAACAGATACACTTCTTCCGCCCGGAAAATACGATCCATCTGGAAACCGCCATCGAGTACCACCCCGTCATACAGATTCCCAAGAACAGGACGCTCCTGCCGGATATGGAAACTCTCCGCGCAATGCAGTTCTCCATTGATTTCCACAACCAGTGCGCCCTCTGGGTTTCGTATCATCTTATTGATCACACGGTGCCAGAATAACGTGCTGTTTTCATTTTTATTCGGTGCCACGTTCAAAACGTAATAATCGTCATTGATGACCGGTCTGTGTTGCTCAAATACCCTGATTTCACTCAGGCTGATCGCATTGGCAATCAGTGACGCTGCTGTATAAATGGCAGTCTCCCGGAAATAAATCTGTTCTGGTATCTCAATAGATATCGTTTCCGACGATCCGATCTTTACCTTTCCCAGAAACTTCCCCAGGAAATCAAATACTTTCAATATTGCATCCCTCCTTCTGATCAGCAGATTGTTCTTAATCTGCCGCCAATTTTTACGCGTGCTTTTATTTTGTCTTCCAGTGTCATAGCCGCTGCAAATGCCATAAAACCATCCGTTTTTCTACTTTTCGGTTCTATTTTTTCATAGTTTATATTTCCTTTTGAATCCAATCTGGCTTTTACATTCCATGTGAACCATCGCATGATCGTACTTTTCCCCCATGCGATTAGCTGACGTGAAAATACATAGCCAATTGTGACTGCTGCTTTCATCAGATCAGAAGGGCGAACCAGTTTGACTTTTCCATTTTCCGGTGAAAACCCGATATCTTTTAATGCATCTGCCAAAAATCCATAACGGAAGTTATCCACTGCAATCGCTTCGATAGCGTATTTTCTTCCCTGCTCTGCAAACCATCCTGTAATCAGACGCGGATCTATCTCCGTTTCTTTGACCATTGTCAGTACACCATCTTCCTCCGCCTGTTTCAACGGATATTTGATGCTCGGCAGATCCCTTGATTTCTTACATACCCACACATGGTAGATCCAGAATCGTTTTTCGCCTTCCTTAAAAAGGATTCCTGCTGCTGCAAAGTCATTGATCTTTGCAAAGTCAATTCCGCCAACGCAACTGTGACCGCGCAGCGCATCCTCATCAATCTCATGTGTGGCAGCAACCAAATTTTCCCAGTCAGTTACGCAATATTCTGTTTCTCCTTTGGGTCTGTTCATTCGTTTTGTCAGGAACGCAGAGTTGTTTGCCGGATCGCGCTTATAATCTTCATATTCACGTTGCATTTCATGCAACAATGTCGGAAAATACTGCAACGACGGATTTGCCATATACCAGTTTTCTTCGTCTTTTACTTCTTCCTCTGCATTTTCTCCCAACCTGCAAATAAATGGGATTTCACCGTTATCAGTCAGGCGTCCATGTAAAACATCAATCATGTCTGCCAGCTTTTTATCCAGAGGACCGTCTCTGACATCTCCATTTGTTGTGATAATCGTTTTTCGCGGATGTGCTATCTTTCCCAGTCCGGTAGTCGCTACGTCAATCAGTTTGTAATCCGGATATGCGTGGTACTCGTCAAAATCCACTTTTCCCGGTCGACCTCCGTCTTTTGTCCCCGGTGCTTTTGTATGATATCTGAGCACCGATCTGGTTCTCAGATTTGTAATTTCCTCCAGATTCCATTTAAAATAATTTTTGAAATACAAACTATTTGATTCCAGAATCTCGTAAATATCCTTGAATGTAGCTTTTGCCTGTTTTTCTGATGTCGCAAACATGTCAATGTCATAATGCATGACACCGTTTACCGGAGTCAGCAGACAAAAATTTTCAAACGCAAGGTACCCGTTTTTTCCCGCACCACGTCCAACTAAAATAAACAAATTTGGGAAACGCAGTTCTCCGTCCGATCTGTAGGTGCAGTTGTGCAACGCAAAGCAAAATTTTTCCCATAATACTAATTTGTACGGGAAATACTTTTGCATGCCAAGATATCTTTGCAGCTGTTCCTCATCTACATAGATATCTTCTTCCCGGAATACTTTTTCGACAAAATCACACAGCAAAATCTGTTCTTCGCAGACACGGTATTTTCCACTTCTGACGTATGTAATGTATTCATCTATTTCCTTACAGATCATCATTCATCACATCTTCTCCGGTTGGTGCATCCGTGGTCAGTCCCATTTCTTTCAGGATTGACAGCATCTGCTTCTCTACCGCAACCAGATCTTTGATGGATTGGTTCTGTTTCATGATAGAAACACCCGATGCTGACAGTGTTTTGTACGAAACTCCACGTGTTTTGATATCTTTTTGCAGCATTTTTTTCGTGTCATACAGCTGGAGATAGTCATAAATCAGATCCTGAAAATGAGCAACATTTGCATTTTTCGCTTCCAACTGTTTGATCAGAGATTCCTTTATTTTCGTCTTTGACGGGGCACGCGTTGTCTTTTTCTTTTCAGTCGGTGCTCTGGTTTTTTTCAAGATTTTCTCCTCCAACTTTTTTTATTTTTTATCACGCGCGAACGCGCCCGGTTTAGTCGTGCCCTTCTTCCGTTGTAAGCCCTTCCCCAAATTTAAGGGTATAGGGGGTACGGGGGGCTTACCACCGTTCCTCGTTCACCTGTTTTTTCTTTCTGTTCCCAAATCTGCCGTGTATTTCATCATGACAGCGGTGGCACAGTGGCAACAGGTTCGGATGTTCTACTCCGTGATAGACGTATGTCCTGCTCAGTGCCAGCTCTGGATGTGACCGGACGTATTGAACATGATGAACTTCGTCCACTGGTCTGATGATTCCTTTCTGTTTGCATTTCACACATTCGTTGTGTGCTTCGCGAACCACCTGCTGGCGAAGTTCCAGCCACTCCTTGCTTTTATAGAATTGGTACAGTTTATTCTCCTGTATCAATTCGCGGATCCATGCAGTCAATTCATTCTGTGTCATGTCTTTCCCACCGCCACATGTATCGTCCGGATGATTTCTTCTCCTGCAATCTGAAAATAAAAGCGAATCTCATGGAGTCCTGTAGTCTGTGCTTTCATCACACAGGACAGAACATGATCATCTATTTGACATGTTCCCTCTGCTTCTTTTTCATTAGTATCACAATTCCAGACTTCATACCTAGCACTGGTAATTTCAAAGGGCAGATTATCCTCGGATTTTACGGACAGATACAGTTTTCTTTTCTCACCCTGATACATTCTCAGTATTGCCAACAGATGTCACGCTCCCCTCCAGTTTTTCCAGTATAACCTTAAAATCTCTCATGCTTCCCTGTGCTGAATAGTCCAGCATTTTTATTTCATACCGGAGTTTTTCCAGATCAACCGTGTACAGGATTGTTGCCATGTATGTCTGATTACCAGCTTCATCCACAGCGTAGAGAGCGACGATATACTCGCCACTCTCCATAAATGGGACGGTTGCTTTCCAGATGTTTCCATCTGTTTTATCGAAGACAATCCTGCTGTCTCCAAGCATGCCCCATACCTGCGTGATCATTTAGTCGCTGACCTCTACAGCAATGATGTATGTTTTTCCTGCATCTACCTGGTTCGGTGTCATTGTTACAGACTTGATAACCGGTGCCTTTGTATCCAGAGTTACGGTTCTGGTTACAGTTGTGGTCTTTCCAGCTTTGTCCTTTGCAATGATCGTAATAGTATTGCTGCCCTCTGTCAGTGTTACATCCTTACTGAATGAGCCGTCTGATGCGACTGTTACAGTTGTACCATTGACAGTTACTGTTACCGGTTTGCTTGTAGCATCGTCTGTAGTACCTGTTACAGTTACTGTAGATTTGTTTGTTACAAGTCCTGCTGTCGGTGCGGAAATGGATAATGTCGGCGGGATAGTATCTACTGTGAATGTTACAGATTTCTGTGTTGCTGCATTTCCATCGTAATCACTTGCAGTTACAATGATGGTGTGTTCTCCATCTGTCAGTGCAGTTGCCGGAGTATAGCTACATGTATATCCGCCTGTAACTGCTGTCTTTGTGATCTTGGACGCATCCACCGCAACATTGTCTACTTTCAGCGCAATAGTTGACGGGTTTACTCCAGAATCATCATCTGTGATCTTCCATGTAATAGCCGGTGTACTGTTAGCCAGATACTGTCCTGCTGTCGGTGATGTGATTGTGATCACTGGTGCAACTTTCTCTTTAACCTTTAACTGTAAGCTGCTGCCAAGCGTGCTGTCTGTTGCATCCTTTGTGGCGGTGTTCCCCGCTTCATCTGTTGCTTTTACTGTAACGGGATAATAATGTCCCGTCAGAGTATAACTGGACTTAGCTGGTGCGGTTGCTGTCGCTTCCCATTTGCCACTGGTCGAATTATAAGTCAGTGTGATTGACTGACCATTAACGACCGCCTGTACTGTTTTTACACTCATACTTTGATCTCCTTTTCTTTTTGGTGTGTAATCATATGGGTAGTTATATGGATAATCCAGTCCGTATGCTCTATTCGCTATCGTGACTCGGATCACATAACTCTTATTTACCTGAACCGGATTCGGACTTATTTCTGCTTGTGAAATTGTGATCAGTCTGCTCTCTGCCATGTTCCTCTCCTCCGGCTCCCGTTTTTTTGCATAAAGAAAAGACAGCAGGTAAATCCTGCTGCCTAATCAATGCTAAATTCTGCTATTTATTATTTTCTATAAATTCTTTCATCATGTTCGTTAATTGAACACCCATTGCAATTCCTTTTTCCTTGCATGCTACTTGGAACTCCTCTGCCACTTTCTTATTAACCTTGTAGGTTTTTGAGATCATGCCAGCTTTTTCATCCCATCGATCCTGTGGTCTTTTCTTTTTTTCTTCCATGATTTACCGCTTCCTTTTCATTAATCTTCCAATTACGTCCACTAGCATATATGCACCTGCACACATAAGTATCACAGAAGCATATATATTTCTTCCGGAAGCTATGAAAATAATCCATGCGGCAATTACAAATAATACATTAAACTTTGTACTTTTCATATATTTCAAGATGAGTTATAATTGATAAAAGGTTCGGGGCTTTCGCCCCTTACCTTACTTGAGAGCCTGTATAAAGCTTGCAAGTCCTGCTAAGAACGTTCCTAAGGCTATTAGCAGTTCTATCACAAGTTTTATCAGGTTCTTTTTCTTTCTTTGCTCAGTTTACATTAAAACATATTTTTGGCGAACATGACCGAACATTTTATATTTTTTTCAAATCTTTTTCGATTTCATCCATAAACCGGTTATGCCGCATCCGACAATTATCCTCTGTATACTTGATCCGGCGCTTCGGAAACGCATGATTCATCCGCTGTGCCACCTGACACCAAGTCAGATCATCTATGTAGTAGAATTCAAACATCATCCGAAGTTCACTCTTTTCAATGCTGTTGATGTACTCCTCAGCTTCATTCATTAACTCCAGAAGTTTTGCTTCACGCTCCACCAGTAATGCACGTCTTGCTGCCAGTGTGGTTCTCTTTCTGGATATCAATCCGTTTGGAACTCCACTTATTTTTACAGTGCCAAGTGACTTCTTACCTTTCTTTCCACAACTTACAGAATCGGTTACGATGCTGTTTTCTAATCTTCCTATTTCGGATTCCAATTTCTGGATCCGTTTTCTTAAATCTTTTATTTCTTCTTTCATATCCGCATACTCAACCAGAATCATCTTCTCCAACGGCATCGCCTCCCTTATTCCTCTCTTGCAGTTCTGCCCTGCTGTCACTTATCTGTATCTCACCTCTTAGCTGCTGCCATCTAAGATATGACAGGCTCCATTCTGGATTTCCTCCCATGGATGCAAGGTAATCAAGAATGTTATCCATTGCTCTCCTCTGCCAGTTTTGCGTATTTCCAATCAATAACTTCATCACTTAATAAACTCCATGATGTTCTTCCATTATCCCACGCATAAACAATGCCGTCTTCAAATTTTGCAAAATGTCTATGTAGCCATTCACTATTTTCGATATTCTTAACCAAAATTGGCGTATCTACTGGCACTTTACTCCAATCAATTTGTGGTTCGACATATTCAGATTCACACCATTCTTTACATGCATCGTTACACCTGCTACCAGCATTCACTTTAAAATAGCAGTCTTTGCATAAAATATCTTTGCACGGGACCGGTCCCATAACATTTTTTTCGACTGCAATACGTGTTCCGCTACATGCAATATCTAAAATCCGTTCTGCATATTTTTCTCTATTTGTCATTTTTTCCACCTTTCTTTACTATCTCAATCGCATTATCCAGTGCCTTGCATACTTTCTCATAAGCCACATCAAGTGTTTTATCGCCAGTATTGGCAATCGTCATAAAATACTGCATTCTGAGTTGTTCAATTTTCTGAAAGACTGCATCTACATCATAGGCTGTCGGTATATCTTGGTGTTTTATCTTATCAGAAAAAGATTCTATTACTTTCACTTCCACACCATTATGTGGACGGATGATTGCACATCCTCGTAACTTTTCAATATCAATTAATCTCATTTTTATCACTCTCCTTTGGTGGTTCTGGCAAAGGCATCCAATGCGTAACTTTCCAGAATGTCCTGCTGCCTTTTAATTCCCAGTATCCTAGCTTTTTATAGAATTTTGCAAATGTTACATGTTTTAAATCCTGTTCTTTGCAACATACTATGTAAGTGCCGGATGATTCCGGTACTCTATCATCGGCAGAAATCCACCACTCTGTATCATAAGCTGTCGGCTGTTCATCTATAATCGATACAATACCGCAATACACTTCTTTCAACTCATCAACGCACAGGTCATATGATTCCTCTGTCTTTTTATGCAGTTCCCAAATTTTTGAGATCAAAGCATCGGCATCAATTAATCTCATTTCACATCACTCCAATCCAATTTCTGCCCGCACTCATTGCAATAATTACATTTTCTCTGATCGTGATGCTTATCCTGCGTTGCATTGTATCTTTGCCCTACAAACCATCCGCACACAGGACAACACCAGTCCTGCCATTTTTCAAACTTCCACTCATGTGGTTGGTCGCCTTTGTTGCAATGTATAATGGACTTTCCTGTTTTTAAGACTGGCTTCATTGCCACATCTCTGGAATCCCCATCCACAAACCGCCGAATCTCTGCCACTTCCTGCCGTAACTGTTCATCAGTCTTTTTCACTTTTCACCATCCCCATTCTGCCAACAATACCGGCATTCTTCAGGTAATTGTAATATACCTGTGCGCGTTCCTCATTGACGTTAAACTCTTTTCTGATTCTTCCAATAGTTACACGCTTCTGGTCCTTCGCCCAGTTCTCTAATTTTACAGATTTGATAATCATCATCTATTCCTCTCTCCTGTATATTTCTGGCAGTGGCATCCATGCGTTGACAAATACTCCAAACGATGCATAGCTGTAATCATGGTCTTCCGGATAAAATGCTCCGGATTCATCATCTTCTGTCTCATATCTACCAATATCTGGTAATGTAAGCCCCTCATTTTCAAACGATACCAGAACGTATTCGCCTGGTTCCGGGAGTTCCTCATTGATATCATGCCATCTGTTTTTCAACACTTTAATCAATGCTGCAATAATCGTATAATCCAACGGACTAATGCTTTTCGGTTTTTTTGCTTGTCTAATTTGCAATTTTAACAGCTCGCTTTTTAATGCACTGGTGACTTTTAACGGTTCCAAAGGGTTCTTTATGTCGTCCAGATACTGCGCGTTGCATGCTCTGGCTGTCCGCATTGCTTCCATACACTCATCCGGTGTCCCGATATCTTCATACGCTCCCAGTTTCTGAATTACCATGAAGGTAATTTCAAAAAACAGTTCGTATGTTTTGTATGGGCTTATAATGGCATCATTTCTGCTTTTTAAGCTGTATCTTGCCGGTGAGAACGCTTCCCCGGCATCCTTTGTCAAACGTTTGTTCATAAAATCATTATTTTTCATTCCCTACTTTCCTTTCCACCTTGTCTTAATTCATCCAAGATTTATCCAATCACAACCTTGACACCTGTTTCTCCTTTATACGTCCACTTATCCCACATCCTTATATGTCCCTCTGTTGCCTCGGTTACATTTCCATAATGCATATCATCCAGTTCTTCCCAGTTTTTTACTTCTCCGTTCTGATCACATCTAAACACCATTGTTTTCAGAACGGCATCAAATGTATTACAGGTATCTATTCGAACATATTGACCTGTTTTATCTTTTTCAACCGTTATCACCTGTTTGCCATTCTCTAGTGCTATCCATATTTCCATGTATAACGGTGCTAATTCTTCTGCAAACGTTGGATATCTTCGTGTCAGAATCTGACACATTTTTTCTATCGTCATTTTTCTGGTCTTGTTTTTTGCGCAATCTCTTTTCATCGGTATGCCATGCATCTTGCGCCAGTTGTTATTCTGGAGCTGTGCTACAGTAGGTACAACCTGTCTATCTGGTTTTTTCACCTGCACAACCGCAGGTGATGTGCTGCTTCTATCCGGTTCAGTTTTCCCGCTCTGTTCTTTCGCGTTTTCCAGATCTTCTGATTGTCTCTCTGGCTCTGTTTTTCTGATCTTCTTTACAATCTCATCAATAACCTGTTTCAATGACACTGTATCCCCTCCTCTCTGTGCTTTTATGAAAAAGGCAGTTCTTCATCTATCCCGTCCGGTATATTCATAAATCCATTCTCATCCGTGCTGACAGGCTTCGGTTCTGCTGCCTTATGGTTTTCTGCTGCCCCTTTACTTTCTGCAAATTCCACTTCTTCGATTACAACATCGGTAGTATATACTTTCACACCATCGCGGTTCGTGTAGCTTCCTGTCTGGATTCTTCCGGATATGGCGAACTTCGTTCCCTTAATGCCATATTTACTCAAAAATTCAGCTGTCTTTCCAAAAGCTACGCAAGACACGAAATCTGCCTGCTGTCCCTCTGGTTCTTTTTTGATTCGTCTATCTACTGCCAGCGTCATTCTTGCCACAGCAGTCTCACCAGAATACCGTACTTCCACATCTCTGGTAGTACGTCCCATTAATACAACCTTATTCATCCTTACCACTCCTTTTCCCGCGTCAATATTTCTTCGTATTTTTTCATCAGTTCGCTCAACCGGCGGACATCTTTCTTTGTGGCATTTCCGTTGGCATTAATCGTCATTTTTATCTCTATGATCTCATCAATAACGTTTGCCGCCTCGCGGAACCCTTTTGCCATTTCTGCCAGCCATACCATGTCCTTGTACATTTTTTCCACCTTTTACAATTACGTCCGAATCATTCCTTGAAAATTCCAGATCTATACCAGTCTCATTTCTGATCGTGCTGATCACATCATCCACGGTCAGATAATCCTTTTCTATACTGTCTGCCAGATTATTGATATAATCCCGGAATCTATTCATCCGTGTTGTTCCAAATCCGAACTTGTCCCTCAATACCATTTCTGACAGTGCCGTCACTACTCCAGTAGCATTCTGTTTAACTTTCAGTGTAAACTCATCCATTTCTTTTTGAGGAACCAGACACGGTGCCACTGTGCGACCTCTCCGTTTTATTTCCTGTTCAAGTCCCTCAATACCTTTTTCCTTTGCAATTTTCAGGGCATATTCCATGCCCTGTCTCCTTGCGATTTCTTCTCTGCTCAGTTTCATTTTGTCCCTTTCTGTGACTGCCACACTTTTCTGATCTCGTTCACTTTTTCTCTAAATTTGTTAAACAGGTTTTCATATTCTTCTATCACATTTTCTGATTCAATGTTTTCACTTTCATCTAATCTGCCAATTTCATCCATGATGTCTGCCAGTTCCCTGAATTTTTGTGCATATTCTTTTGCTTCGTTTTTTTCTGTTCCCACTCTGATTTCCACACTTTCTATCCTATTTTCATCAATTTTTCTGGTTCTCTGCTGCTGATCCGTGACACCATTCCCCTGTTTTTCAATTTCTACAGGCTTTTCTGGCTTCGTTTTCTCCATATTGTTCATATGTACCGGGACATCCGGTGTTTTTTCCTGTTCTTCGTTTTCTGTTTCTTGTGCAGGTTCTATCGTTTTCTCAGATTTCAGAATTGTATCATCTGCTGAATCACATACCTCATTGATTGTCATCTGCCCTGTAATCTGTTCCGCTGCTGCCTTTTCTTCCTGCTTCCGTTTAATTTCTTTCACTTCTTTGAACGTCAACCCATTCTCTTTGTACTGGTTCAACAGCACCTTCTGGCTTTCCTCCTGCAATCCGCTCAATTCATATGCAGCGGAAAATGTGAGATCACCGTTTTTCAGTTCTTCCGTGAACTCTGGAAGTAACCGCTTATTAATACTTTCGATCTGTGCAATCTTGGTCGCTGGCAGGTTCAGTATGTCGGAAATAACGTCCCGAAGCCTGCCACTATCAAGTTGATATCCCTGCAGAGGGATTTTATTCTTTTTCATGTACTGGAGCGTCTCTTTCAGTTTTTGTTCTTCCTCCAGAATATCCTTAACCGTCTTATTTCTGTATGCATTCGCCACAATGAGCTGCACCATTTCCTCATGTTCTTCCGCTGGTGTCTTTACCTGGCACGAAGCAATCTCAAATTCCTTATATCCACGCTCCACAAGCAGGTTCAATGCTCTCCATCTTCGTTCCCCGGCAATGATCCGGTACTCTCCTCTATCGCATGGATCATGTACCACTGTAAGATTTTCCAGCAGACCTACTGCATAGATCTTCTGTGCCAGCGGTTCAATGTCCTGCATACTATAGAAATTTGCATCATTGCTATACATCTTTTTGATACTGATATCCCGAATCCGAAATCTGGCTTTTGGTCTTTCGTCAGTGACTGCTGCCTGTGTGTTCCTGTTCAACGCATCCATTGCATTCCATGCCATTTCTGTTTCCTCGTCTTTCTTACAATTCTTTTATCAATTCCTGGCACACTGCCCGGTAGTCTTTTGTAGCTGCGCAATTTCGTGAGAACGCTGGCAATGGTGCTCTCTCCATCGTTGATTTTTCTGCCACAACAGACCGGCGCACTGCTGTCTCAAAACATTCATAACTTTCCTTGTCTCTCATCCAGCTTTCTACCTGCAGCGTAGTTTTATTTTTCTGTTTCATCGTCAACAGTACCTTCATCCGGATATCCTCATTGAAGTCTCGGAAGGTTTCCAGCTGCTCGACCATGTTATTGATCGCACCGATTTCAAACCCGCCGATCTTAGCCGGAACAATTACCAGATCTGCTGCCGCCAGTACGTTCATCACTGTCATATCAAGTAGTAATCCGCAATCCACGATACAGTAATCGTATTTTGTCCGTACCTCATTCATAGCCGCTGAAAATCGCAAAATCTGGTCTTCCCGTTCTACCAGAAGCAGTTCCGCATTAGTACGCATCAGATACCCATTTGCCGGAATGATCTGAATGTTGGAATATGTTGTCTGTTGGATCAGTTCTTTCGTAGAGTATGCCCCTCCTGCTGCCTGATGTGCTTCCAGAAGTTCCGGCATTCCTAACCCCTCCGGATCATACACCCCATACAACATAGACACGTTCCCTTGTTGATCTGCATCAGCAATCAATACTCTATTTTTCATTTCTTCTCCCAGAATATAAGCGATCGCTGCCGATGTCATTGTCTTTCCAACTCCGCCCTTCTGGTTCATTACCGCAATAATCTTCATGATGATCTGCTCCTTTTTCATTTTTATATCAACATACCTTTAGCATCTTAATATTCTGTTCTTTCTTTTTGCTCATCCAATGTCGCAGGTCTTCTGCTGCCAAAGCGTAGCACCTTGCTTCACTGGCATTTTCCACCTTTATAATCAACTGCTTGTCTTTTCCTTCGCCCTGCCAGATCCGGATAGAGCTATCGTGGAATAATGATGTCCTGCATGATGCTGTCAGTCCATACTTTTTCTGTGCTGGCAGGAACAGATCATAGAAACGATGCATCTCCTTACGTCTCTGTTCAGGATCTTCCATGTTTTCGTATTCCATAACTACCTCAATTTAGGTTGTGTGACTGTTCCCTCTTTCCAGATGCTGTTATTCGCTTCTTTCATTTTCTGATATGGCATCAGTTTCACCGGTTCTGCAATTGGTGATAATTTCAGTTCTGCAGCCTTTGGCAGACTACAATATTCCGTAAGTACCTGAATTGCATCCTCCGCTGTATAGCAGGTAGCAACATAGTGTCCTGCTTCTGCCATATCCGTCAAAAATTCCTTTTGTGATTCCTGATGCCGTCCCTGTCCGTATTTCATCTCGATGTACAGACCGCAATACTTCCCTTTCGGGTACGGAAGGCACAAATCAGACACACCGGCTTTTACTCCCATCTGTTTAAGTTTCACCGCTTCCTGTTTATTTCTCCTGCCGCCATTAGGAACATGGTGTAACCATTTCAGTTCCGGATATTGTGCAGCGTTATAAATCGCCCAGTAGACGACCGCAATCTGCTCCGTATCTTCTGACCTCTTTGCATTTTTTAGATTCATTCTCGCTTCACCTCTTTAATCCTTTGTTCTGTATAACGCAGGTATGACATTCCTGTGAATTTATTTATTCCGGAAACGATAGATTCTTTCACGATATAAAATCCCGGTGTAGGTTTCGGTCCGTCCTCCAGGAGCTTTCTCATCGTCCACCGGAAAAATGTCTTTCTCTCCGGTTTTGGTCTGATCAGGTTTCTAGACGGATGATATGCCTTCACCTGTTCTGCAGCTTCATGTTCTTTCTGTTCTTCCGGAACCGGTTTTGCAATGTACTCAGCCAGATCTTTATACCCGCCCGCTTCTCTGATCGGAGTGAAATGTGTGAATCCAAACGTCCAACAATCTGTGATCAGCATATCCGTTCCTTTCGAACACTTTGTTCGGTTCACCAGAATATGTACATGAATACCTCCTCGTTTTCCAATTTCTATCCGATAGATGTATTTCAGCTCATTCCCAATCTTTCTGTATCGATACCGGAGTTTTCCAAGGAAGCTGTTCATGTCTTTTCTGACTTCTTCATATGGTTTTCTGGTTCCCTTCGGGTATTTCAGTGTCACCCACAAGTCGGATGGGTAGAAGTTTGCTTTGATGATTCTGCGAATCCGGTTCTCTTTATTGATCTGGTTCTGTTTTGCTACCTGTTCTGGAGTCGGTTTCTGGCGTTTGGCTCTCTTCTCACCTTTTGCCCCATAATTCCCTGCATATTTATATTCATGTTCTATTGAATTTATAAAATCCCATCTATATTGGTTAAACATGACTATTTTCCCTAACTTTAATATACTTATACTGGTACGAATGCCGGTTTTACCCGGCTTGTCCCAAAAAAAGGTTTTTTAATGTCCGGGCAGGATATTCCTGACCGGACCACATACTTCCACCGCCCTGTAATCGGACGCTTGTTATATTTTAAGGTTTATTTTTATGAGGGATTTCAAAAAACGTATCTGTTTATAATGTCGTAGTAGTCTGCAGTTGCTGTTAAGCGTCCGACTACAGGACGGTGGAAAATATTCAGTTATTTATGTATTTTTGGATAAAATCCCATTTGACTGAAACGTATTCCATTGCAGGTTACTTCTTTAAAATAAACATGATCTTTGCTCACAATTTTCACAGGTCGTTTTAATGCTGCCGCAATGATCTCAATCCCGCTTTTAACCATGATGATAGTGCAAAGCTGTAAGCGACTTTTATCTTCATCAATGTGTCTCAGTCTGTATAACCCGGTAAGCATCTGGTTACACTGTTCTTCGATATATTTTAATTTTGCTTTTTCCATTTACTTTTTCATCTCCTTGTACTTTTTTCCGTGAGATCGATCTGCAATTTTGCAACTTCAACTGCCGTTCTGTATGCAAGTGTATGTTTTGTATCTTTATGTGTCTGTGTTACCTTTTCGAGAAATTTATCAATTTTTCCAAGAAAACAACCACATTTCACAGTAATTTCATTGTCCTTATCCCTAAAGAATGTAGTAAAATCATTTCTACTGCCAATAGCACCAATCACTAAAACGTGGTCAGTAGAAAAGACCTTGGCATTATCGTAAACCTCGGCATCACCGTAAACCTTGGTATCACCGCAAACCTTAGCATTACCGCAAACCTTGGCATTACCGCAAACCCAAGCATTACTACAAACCTCGGCATTATCGCAAACCTTGGCATTACCGTAAACCTCGGCATTATCGTAAACCTTGGCATTACCGCAAACCCAAGCATTACTACAAACCTCGGCATTACCGCAAACCTTGGCATT
>NZ_JRFU01000145.1 GCF_003122485.1 Eubacterium ramulus | reverse complement strand
ACTCACCACTTGCAGAAGTGGGAGTCTCAACTCAGACTGAGATGAAGCAGCTTCTGTTCACCTTTTTCCGCATAATATACAGTCACATATATCTTTGCGATTTTCGTAGGTTCGTCTGCCTTCGGATCACGTTTTGCATACCATTCTTTATCCATTTCTGCTGTTTTTGCATCCAGCTCGGACAACTTCTGACATCTTGGATTCATGAGATCACTTTCTTCACAATAGTTTACATAGATTTTGAAACAGGCTTGCTTAGCATTACCAAAACATTATATTACCGAACAATGACGGACTATAAATTCGTTGAGCCGAAAACACAGGCAAGTATCCGTACTATTTATATTGATTCAGATACACTCAATGAGCTAAAGGCTTGGCAAAGTGTTCAACAACAGGTTCTTCCCGATTGTCCACTTGTACTAAGTTATAACGGAACTCCAACCAGTAAAACAACGCTTCCCAGAGCTTTGGAAAAGTTGTCAAATTTAGCAGGTGTTCATCGTATTAAAATTCATGCCTTGCGACATTCACACGCTTCATTGCTTATCAGCATGGGCGAAAATCCTTTACTTATCAAGGAACGTTTAGGACATGAAAAAATACAGACAACACTCGGCACTTATGGTCATCTGTATCCAAATACGAATCTTGAAGTTGCTAAAAAACTGACTGGAATATTACAAGTACAATCTGCTACTGAAAGCATTGCTAATTATACTAGCAATCAGCATACAGCAATCTATCACAGAACAGTTGAAGAAAAATAATGCAATGAAAATGCAATCCTATAAAGGAAAAGCTGTAAAACCCTTGTAAACAAAGGCTTTACAGCTTAGCTCCAACTATTCAAACTCTTCCCAAATGAAGTATCATCAAATCAAAAATGCTGATTTTATGCGGCATTCCACCGCATCTGTTTCATCTAATGTTACTCTTTTCATATCGTTTTCAAAAACTTTAGTAGCAAATTAGTTGCAATTATTCAATCATGCATCTACGAAATTCATGGCAGATATAATCTACTTTTACTACTAAAAACGAATAATCAAATTTGGCTTGTGGGTGCTTAACTGTGCCTGCTGCCACGCCAACTATGAAAGGAGCTTTTCTATGAGCAATCAACACAAACACCCAACTATAAGTTTTAGAATCAGCGATGCTGAACGCAAGCAAATCGAAGCCCGTATCCTTGCCAGCGGCATGATGAAGAAAGATTACTTTGTCCGTTCCTGCATCTATAACCGCATCTGCGTCGTTGGCAAGAAAGAAACTATCTATCCTCTTGTGCAGACTGTTAATGCTCTGTATCTGCAACTGCTTGACATGCAGAAAGCATTTACTGAATACTGTGAACATCAAACTTTAAACAATCTTCCCACAAGCGATGAAATCCAAGAACTACAGACCTACTATAACAATATGCTTACAGCCATCATTGACCTGCTTGATGGTGCTAAGTATCTGTGGGAAGGAGAACACCATGAAACAAAATAATCCTTGTTACCTGTTTGGTATGTATGAACCTGATACAGATTCCGTTATTGTTAATGCCATCAATGATACATATACCGGCACGCCTCTTATTATCAGTTGTGAAAAATGTAATTCAGCTGTCTTGCTCGATACACCTGATGATATCGCGTATCTATACCGTCTGGCACAGGAGAATCCTCTGCTGTATGCAGAATTAGCTTGTAAACCTAATGGATTACAGGAATATGTGGATGCTATGAATGAGTTTAATTAATTTCCCCCAAGTTGAGATAGCATTCTATTTGGGTTAGTCTCACTAGTCTCAAAAATATTTTGAGACTGGTGAGACTATTACATTCCTAATTTTTTTAAATACTTATATTAAGTTCAATAATGCCTGCACTTGTTCATAAGCATCCCTCTTGGTCATTTCTATACTTTCTTCATCCTCTAAATCCATAAAATCCGCTACGTCTTTTGGACCAGAATGATTTTCAGAAGCAAATTTACCTGCTAACTTAGCTTTCGCCTCTATCACAATATTTTTACCCCTTACAGGTTCAAATTCTTTTGCCAGTTCTCTTACTCCACCAATATAATGTTTTATAATAAAGTAAATATCATACGCATCCTTCGCTTTTCCCCTGCCCATAGCTGCTGTTTTCATTATTAAATAAGGAACTACTGCTACAACACTGACATTTGCAACATCTATTGCGCCATCTGGTCGTTCTGCTTCCACACTAATCTTCTGTGCTGGAAATTCAAATGCAAAATTACCACCTGTTGCCTTTAACGCCTTAACGCCCTGCACATGCTGACTTCTTCTCTTCGATTGTGTACCACCATACATTCCAGCTAAAATATCTACATCCACATCATAAGATATTCCGTCCACCATCACTGTCTTTACAAAGGAAAAATATTTTTCCGGATGCTCCTTGTATCCATTTTTCTGAAGTATCCTCGACATATTCTGATAACCTTCATCCTGCAAAGTCAGATGATTAATCATAATATCTACGTCCACACTTCCCACATGACCTTCTTGGGGAAACATTAAATCTGGAACCCAACCTCCTACCACACGGATTTCATCTTCATATTCCTCAAAAATATTAACCAACTCTACCAAAACTCTATGTGCAGCCCGCTTCTGACCCTCCGAATAGTCTACGCTACTTTTCAAGTCTTCATCTCTTATCATCTAAGTATCTCCTTTTTCAAAACCGCATCCGCCATTTCTTCTCCCCTGCCCTTTATCTGCATACAATCCAAATATATTTGCAGAGGGGATACTACTGCAGAATCACCAATCACCCTATAATCCTTGATATAGGAATCGTTCTCTAATGGAAAAATAACCACATTAGAACCACTGTTTACCTCTTTCATATCCAAATATCGAATTGCTTCCTGAATATCTTCCGGTGCTATATAAACATGTACCTTATTGTAACGGACCACTGGTGTATAACGCACTCCCCCGGACAATCCTGTAAGATAAGAATCAAGCCCCATATCTATCTTCAATTTTTTTAATCGCTCCTCAATAACAGATATATTATCTAAACTATAGCAAGCATAGGATGTTATTTCTTTTTTACCGTAATCCTTGCTCCATTCCAACAAGAGTGATTCCGGATCAATAACCTTATAACCATCTGGTAACTTTTCTACCCATGCGTTTTCCACCAGAACTTTCATCAGTTTGGATACCTGTCCAATGCTGCATTTTACCTTTTCCGATAGATATTTAAGCTTCCATATCTTAGTTACATCCGCAAACAACTCACGCAAAATACAGGAAGACACCACGGAAGTCCTTTCAAATATAGACACAGAACTTTGCTCTTTTGGTCTTGGATTCTTATTTCCTTTCTCGGACAAATAAATAGAATGACCCACAAACCAACAGTTTCCTGCATAGTCAAAATAACCCATTCCGTTATCTTCACATATTTGTGCAGTTCTTTCTGAAATATATGGAGCAACCAAAATGTTAACTCCCTGACTTTTATTCTGCTTTTCAATCAATTTTATAACTGTAGACGGAAACACCCTGTCCAAGAAGTACGCATTTATTTGAAACTCATACCCATCATCCATCTCCACAGATGCAATAAAACCGCCTTCTGTCCTGTGGATAACTTCATACTTCTGAATATTGGGAAGTTTTAAAAACTTATTCTCAACACATTCTAATCCAATTCTATCTATTTTCACTTACATCACCACTTTCACTCATATAGTGAAACTTATTATATCAGTGAAATTCAATTAGGTCAACTCAAAACATTATCTATTTTCTCACTATAATTGATTTGAAATTCAAATTTACCAATAATTCTTCCGAATTCACTGCCTTTGCACTCCATATATCAAAACCGCATGAAACAGATCCGCAAGAACTGGATTTCTTCTGGTAGAAGATACAGTCAGCGGATTTCTTTCCTGAATCATGGAATCATCTGGCATTTCTCCCAGAGAATAGAGTTCCATTCTGTCATCATATATGTCAATGTGAGCTTCACTTCCCCCTATATTCATTCATTTAATCAAAACTAATATCTTTTATCTTTGATTGGATTCTTCACAACAACATAACCTTCGTCATCACTCTTTTTATAATAATCAAAAATCCATGTATTCTTCTTTAGCATATATAGTATATCCCTTATAAAGCTATTATCTTCATATGTCTTTGTATAGTTATTTCGTTTTGTAAAAATCCCCTTAAGTTCCGGAAATCCAAGTTCATCAAAATGTTTTTTACATGTTTCTTCTGTCAGATTAGGAAGCGCCTTCGCCCACAATTGAATCTTATCATCCATACTACATTTGCTCATTGTCAAAAGTTTTGATAACAAATTATCATCAAGTACTATAGTTGAATTATCAATTATATTAGCAATTCTCGATTTCGCAACTCTATATATTGATGATTGAATAACTTCTTCATATTCCGAAAAATGTTGATATAATTCATTCTCATCATGTTCATCAAAATTATTATCAAGAATATATTTAATAAGAGAACTCGAATAACCTTTTCCAACTACCGATATAGGTTCTGTTGTTAATCCAAGTAAATCTATTTTTTCTTTATCTCCTATTTCCATACCTAATATATGCAAAGCTTCTTCATAACTAAAATTATCTGAGGTAATAATTCTCAAATATGCTTCTATGTTTTCGTCTATATACAATGCTGTATATTTTTTATAATGATTTCGAATATATTCTAATCCGACATTATTCATTTCTATAACATCCTTCTTTATCAGCACCTCCATCTTATCATCCGAAATATCATACGTATCATAAACATCATAACCATATCCCATATTGCACAAAATTTCTTGATATCTACTTGTTTTAATCTCATTGTTTACCGCTACAGAATCAAAGAATTGTCTTGCAATTTCACCACCAAACTCATTCTCAATATGAGAATAGTCCATACCCGCATCACATTCATTAATAAATTTGATTAACTGGCTATCGCAACAATACTCTGTATAATAATGTATAATATTCGGAACTGTCTTTTTAATTATCCTTTTGTCAAGCATTTCATTCCACAATTTTTTATTCTGTATTACCGATATATCTGAAATAACTGTTTTTAATACATTTACATACTTTTCCTGTATATCGCCTAAAACATTTTCATCATTAATAAATTTAATGGCAACATCCTCTGAATCTTCAATATATCCATTGCAATTTTTTAAATACTCATTTGCATATCTATTTATATTTTCTGCAATATACTTAGCTAATGGAGATTCCGATTTTCCTTGAATAACTGTATAATTTCTATGTTCGATATTATATGAATCATATTCCCCATACATTGACTTAATCATTAATTTGATATTCTCAAATGTTAATTCATATAAATTATTTTCATACACTCCTACAATCAAATCTTTATTTGCTGTATCAATCTCAATTTTCTTTAATTTTACACCAAGAATACAAAATTGAGAAATTATTTTTGCAACATCTGGATTTTGAATGTTTAAATAATCACTCTGGTTTGATATATAATCAGTAAGACATCCCTCTACATTAATATCCTGTATTTTATTCTCATCTAATAAACATAGCGAATCCAGCGAAAATCCTCTTATCTGTTTCAATGGTAAGATTTTATTCACAGCAATATAACTAAAGAAATCTGTCCACTGTTCATTCAGTTTAATAATAAATGTTTTATCAAACTGTGTGCTATCGTAGAATTTTGATATAAACTCTGTATCCTTATTATCTTTCATCTGTTTTATTAATGCCGATAAATATTTTTGATATTTAGGATTTTCCTGATTAACAAGAAGCCCTTTTAAAAGATTGAAATTTAGAGTTTCCTCCTCGTAAAAATCAACAACTCTTAAAACTGGAGAGGATAGTACCTTCTCAACATCCTTAAGAGAATATTCATAATCACTTCCCTTTTTATCAGTTATCCTTCTCAAGAACATCTTATCATGAGCAGATAAGCTATCCTCATAAAAATATGTCATATAATCATTATATGTTTCATCAATATACCCATTACTAATAAGAAATTTTAGTAGTTCTAAATAATCGCTCCCCTTAATTTCATTATATTGATTCTCCTCACCAATAGGATTTATGCTCTTTATCATAAATATCGAATCAGTATTATCTCTAGTAATTAATTCACTTAATAATTTTGTTTTTGTAGCAGAAATTCTTTGTTCAATATCCTGAAGTTTTACTTCTAATTCAGTCATCATCCCCTTATTTCTGTTATCTATTACCTCTATTCTTTTTTCTTTTTCTTTTTCTAACTTATCTTTTTCTTTTCGACCTTCTTGGGTTAATTGGTTATACCACGAATCTCTTGGTAATCTATTGTACTTTGCTTCATATGCATCATTCAATTCTTGTACATCAGTCAGATTCTCTTTATTTATATATGTTATTTTCTCCTGTATAAGTTGCTTTTCTTCTTCCAGTTTTCCTATTGTCTCTTTGCTAAGATTTTCTTTTTGTTCAAACAATTCATGAACATATCCTTTACCTAACTGAAGATTGCAAAAATCTCTTGGAAATATATTCTTATACACAATTATAGCTAACATTTTATTCCAATTAAGATCTGTATTATTTAAACGATACATATATACAAGAAATTCGTTATACACATTCTTCAAAACTCTCATATCATCTATATATAATGCAAGTCTTTGTAAAAAGGTACTATCGAATTTTTCTAATATATTTCCTTGCTTTAAATGTCTTATAAATTGGTCATATGAGTTAGTTCCGTCCAGCACTGGAACAATTGGAATAATATAATCAAAGAATTTCGTCCTGTCTTTTGTAACGAAAACATCATCCCTTAACAAATAAAAGAATCGTAAGGGTTTGTACTGTTTTTCTTTCCTGCGAAAAATCTTATTAATCAGTTTATGCCGCTTTTTGTTTTTAAACTTATTATATTTATGTACATTAACTAAATTATTTACTTCTCTTAAACGTTCAAAAATAACATTGGAATTAAATCTATCCATGTCCTCAAATACGATTACATCTGCTTCTACTTGTTCAAAGAGATAAAGTACTTCATTCAGATACTTATCAAAATATGACTCATCTTTATTTTCAAATATTTCAATAGTATTCCCTTGAACTGTAACCTTATGGAATAAATTTTTATTTTTCTGTACTTTAACAGCATTATATATGCAAATAAATGCACTACCAGCTAACGCAATAGCTGCAAAAAAAACAGTAAAGTCATTCGTGAAGATAGCCAATAAACTTTTCAATCTTCCATCACATAATGCATCTACCCAATTTTGGATTTTATTTGACATTGATATGAATGTTATGCTACCAAGCAACACGTATAACAGTATTGTAATAATGATTATATTCCTTCTTCCTACATCCTTTTTTACTCTAAAATTTGTTTGTGGTATTCTATCTACCGGAATCTGATGTATTAACTGATTTAATATTTTACCCTCAAGAGTAGTTTCTTTCACACTATCCTCTGATTCATTACGTTCTGTAGGTTCAAAATGTGCCAAAGAAATGTGCAGGAAATTTTTATCATCGTGTTTTTTCTCATATGATTCTATAACACTGCTTTTACCGGCACCATAAGCTCCAGAAATTGCAATATTTGTAACATCCGAATTATCAAATACGAATTCAATTGCTTCTTCATACACTGATATATCCGCATCTTTATCAGGTGTAAGCTTTTCGAAATTATAATATTTTTGTGTCATATTCTTCTCCTTATCATATGCCATTTATTTTGTGTCAGCCCATGATATATACCATTGCTATTTCCAAAACTCATATCGACTACACTCTTATTTCTCTTTTAACTGTCTAATTTATACTCCTCAGCTTACCATACTTAAGATTATCCGTATATTCCGACACACAACTTTTTCCAGCATTCACCCATAAGAGCACCTTTAACAGACCACTTTCCACTTTGTGTAAATTCACCTACCAAGGACTTCATCACACATGCAACATAGTATTCATAATCATATTTAGTACCCAAGTCTATTAATGCATCCAATAATCCCTTATTACTCCCTTTGCTTTCAACAACAAGCTCATTGTTAAAAAAAATCTGATTAACTAATTCCCAGAAATGAAGCCCTGCATAGGTATCCTCTGTCCATAAATATCTCATAGCACAACTCCTCTTCCAGTGTTATCCTTTAAACAGATTTCATTCTTGATTATTGATAATACTTACATAAAATATCTAAAATCATAAGGTCTGTCATAAATCACTAAATCTTGCTTAGCAACTCGTGACAATGCTTTAGCAAAATCCAATGTTACAGGTAATATTTTATATAATCCATCACCACTATTCCAATTCATTTTAGTAAGCATTAAAATTTCATTGACTAATTCCAGTGCTGATGATTTTCCCATAAATCTTTTTACCAATAATGGTGCTGGTATTCCTCTACCATTCTTGTAATAATTCAATTTTTTTCCAGCTAATTCATCATGTTGAACACTTCCATGTGTCCAAATTAAAAATGTATCTTTGTCAAGTGGAATAACTGTACCTCGCTGAATTGGAAAAGGTGTTGCAATATCATTCTGAAATCTTATTGCCCTCCATGCCGAAAATTCTTGAATTTGCAATAGTTCAATATTATCCACGCCTGCAAGTCCTTTGGTTATGCCTTCCATTTCTTCCTTTGTGAAATGCGTTGTCTTATGTATTACAATTCGATTCAGTTTATGCAAAGGAACTGATTCATCATAAATTCTTTTCAAATTATTCATAAGACGACATGCGTCTCCACTCCTCATATATGGATTTCTCTGTATAATCTGAGGATCTTTTAACGGACGTAAATACAACTCCATACCATTTCCTTCTGAATCAAACAACTGACTACAGCCGATGGATATTTTTTCGTCATTTTTTATTGATTGTACATAACTTAATCCAATATATGCGGTATCATATCTTGTTATCCTAGGCTTCCACAGTTTTCCTATAGCTTTTGCATATATAGCAGTAGAAAGTCCCCACATAATTTTCGCCATATCATTCTTCGTATGCACTGATCTTTCTTCTATTATCTGCGTAACAATTCCTTTTCCTGCACAATATATCTTTAATGAATCATGCAAATCAAAATATACATTTTCGTTTTTAAGTTCTCGCATTTTACTTAACTGATTTGGAATATAGATTACTAGTACATCAAATTCATGCTTTTCTCTTTCCATAGCATCTATATATTTACATATTCCATTAAAAAAATCTTGAGCAGATGTTTTTAGAGCTCCGCTTAAAGAATATCCCCTAAACCTTTTTGCATCGTTACCATTTGGAATATTTAATCCACATCTAAACACATCTTGAAATCCAATATACTCTGGCAAAAAAGTCTTATCCTGCTTTAAAGTTGTTGCATGATGCCTATTTAGTTCGTTTAAGTGTTTCCATATATCTTTTGCACATTCTCTAGGCGACAATACCGCTAATCGCACACTCCTATTAACATATGATTCTAATGGTCCATAATTAATTAATCCTTTTAACTGATTAACCGCAACGCAACCATCATTATCATAATCAAAAACAAGTTCTGTTTCCTTTGCCAAATAACATTTATCAATACTACCTGTTCCAGAAAAGCGAATTCTTTGTGTATTAAATTCTATTATTGCATTTCCTAATTCAAAGATTAATTTCCTATTGTTTGATAATTTCCTAATCCAGATATCAATCTTTTCATTCATTTGCTTATTATACAGTTTTGATATTTCATTATTTACGATACTTTGATAGCTAAACCTGTCCAATTGGGATTCATCACTTTTTAATACATGTACTGTAGGTAATAAATTCATAATTACATTATCATCAACAAATGATAATGATATTTTAATTGCATCATAGACAAAACAATTATTTATTAATCGTCTGCTACTTCTATCAAAATATTTATTTTTCCCATATGCAATCAAGCCTTTACTTATCAAGAATTTTTCTATGATTTCATAAAACATGCCAATAACATCAGAATTTTCCAATTTCATCATGTATGTAGGAATATCCATTTCCTCAATATTACTAATAATTTTATCTGCAAAAGCTTCTAATATTCCGTTCTTGCTACCTAATGCCCATACTTTTCCTTTATGCAAAATTGCAACACAAGAATCATTTATTGTTGCCCTTAATTCTTTCCAAGTACTAATGTTTGAACTAAATACATAACATTTTTTAGGGAATTGTATTGCACGCAAAGCATTGGTTATCGCAATTTCGGTATGCCTTCCTATTGAATTATATGTAATCTCTTGCTTCTTATCATTAGCTTTCCATAATTCATCTATATTAGAATTATTTAAATTCATTGCCACATATATACTATACATAAGGTCATCAAAATCTTCTATTTCAACCACGGCAGACTGTTCATTATCATTGCACACATTCTCCATAAACTTTTGTGCCCGTTCACTAAGCTTACTATCTTTGGTCTTACACCAATAAACACCTTTCTTTATGTCGCCTTCCTTGATCAAGTCTTCCAATACCGACATAACAGAATTGTCATTGCCAGCGTATCCTATAACAATTAATCCGTTTTCTTTTATTGACGATTTCCATATGTCTGCAATTTCGTCTTCCAGATTTTGTAATTCAGATGTTGTGTTTTTCAATTTATCAAACAAATAGTCCCCATGCAGCTTTATGATATTAGGAAACCCCTCATTCAATGCAAAACCAACACTATTACTCACTGCAGATGATATTGTTTTGATTGAAAACCCCGGATTAATTGAATGAACACCAGCTTGAACTAAATTATCAAAGTTAGTCGTTGCAACCAAATCTATTTTTCCGTTGATTATCATCTCTCCCATACATAAATACCCTAACGATGGTTTTATGTCTCGCACTTTATCCCGAATATAATACTCTCTATCACTTCTTGATGGATAACATTTTTCAAAATAAAACGAATATTCTTCTGTTGACCACAATTTCGGATATCCATCTTTACCATCAAAATATGATTGTATCTCTTTCTGTACATTTTCCTTAGACAAATCACCATACAAACTTGTCCGAATCTTATTTGCTGTACAATACAATGTTCTTTTAAAATCCCATACCATTTGTCCACCTGATGGAATATTAGATGATACAGATGCTCCCGCTCCCAAGAGGAAAGACATACTTTTATCTGGCTTTATTTTAAAACTATTTACAAATATGTTAACATCTATTGTTCTCATTCTTTCCTCCTGTTTCCAATTCAAATCATATAGTCACAACACAATATTATTTCACAATTTACCATAAGGTGTCGTCTCCTCTGCAACCATCATCACATTACCTTCTGGCATCTCATATTGATATATCTTCGCAGAAGCATTATTACCTTTTTCTACTGTTTCACTAGAATACTCCTCAAAATTCTCCACCTGCTCCATAACTTTCTTAAATACTTCCGGGCTATATTGTGGTGGATAACCATTCTTAACTAGACAAATCTTTATTTCCAATTTCAACTGGTCTCTTACATTTTGATTGTTAAGCCAATCAGCAAAGGAAGATTTTGTATCAATGATTTCCTTTACCTTTATTGCCAAGTTTTTGCACTTATCATTGATTACAATACCGTCAACCTCTTTATCCGTTCCATACTCAAAATTATATTGGTCACGCATAGAAATCAAAATATCATAAAATGCCTTTTCCTCAAAAGTAAGTCCTATTTTTCGGAAGCTTTCTCTATTTTCATCCATTGCTCTAAGTATAGCTAACGCCTGCTCTGTTGCAATTTTAATAATGTCTTCCGAAACTTGTTCCTGTGCCTCACCGGCTTCTTCAGCAGTAAGATGTTTACGTCTTTCATGATATTCTGCAATCGTCTTTTCCAACATTTCCTGAAATGATTTTGCAGCTAACTGATTAACTTTTCCATATTCCTTAATTTGTTTACGGAGCATTTTCACAAGAAGTTCCAATTTAGTTGCCGGCATTTTGATATCAGATAATTTTTCAAAATATTCCGGAGAAAAAATATCTTCTTCCTCTCCGCTTTCAAGAACACTTTCCACCTGATTATATTTTAATGCTTCTTCAACCATCTTTGAAACTGCACGATTCATCGTATCAGTGTCTACTTCACTTGTTCCGCTCATCTTACGAACAAAACCTGCTATAGCCATAAAGCATTGTGCAAGTGCAGATTCTTCTTCCCCAAGATAACCGGAAGGCTGACAAATATCAAAAGCTGCCCTCATTCGTTTTACTGTCTTTAAAAAGTAGGTTTTGAAAGAAACTTTCTGAACACCTTTATTTCCTTCCGACTGTAATTCTTCTGTTGATACAAATACATATTCCGCTGCTTTTGCAAGGAGTCTGTATCGTTCTATAGGATCACATTCCGGATTTAAAAATGGTGATAAATCATAACCTGTGAACATGTTTTTCAACACTTCTAGTTCTTCTCTAAACACTGATGTAGCCTGCTCAACATCATCGGATGTCGGTGCAACAGATGTATCTCCTCCATATACTTTCATAGCTTCACGCATATTATCGCGAATACCAATATAGTCGATAACCATACCATATTCTTTCCCCGGATATTTTCTGTTTACACGGCTTATTGTCTGTATCAGCAAATGTTTTTTGAGAGGTTTATCATTATATAAATATGTAAGGCAAGGAACATCAAAGCCCGTAATCCACATATCTACAACAATGACAATACTGAAATTTGATTTTTCCTGTTTAAAAGCAGCATCCAATTCTTCTGAACGCTTATCATTTTTAACTCCGCCAAGATAATCATACATATCTTTTTCATCATTACTGCCGACACTAGATACCATTGCCATAAATGGCATCGGTTTCAATTCTTTCAGTTCCTCTTCTGTTACAGAAACCCCATCCGGTGATTTCTTTTCCTCAAACCATTCCGGGTATTTATCCTTAAACTTCTGTAATAATGCATAAGCAATCTTTCTATTAGAACATACAACCATTGCTTTTTGTATTCTATCCGGATCACCTGCACAAGACGCAACATAATGGTTGTGGATATCTGTAGCAAGACGCTCAAGTCTGGAAGGCTCGCCAAGAATTATTTCCATGGAGCTCATTGCTTTCTTACTTGCTTCGATATCCTCATATGTTGCACCATCATCTGCACATTTTTTATAATAATTCTCAATTTCTTTGACTTTTTTATTATCAAGCAATACCTTTGCAATACGCGGATGATACTTAATGGAAACAGTAAGTCCATCTGCAACTGCCTGATCCATTGTATATCGGTCAATTTCATCACCAAAGGTCTGATAAGTTTCCGCAATAGGCGTTCCAGTAAAACCAACGAAAGTAGCATGTGGAAATGCTTCCTTCAATACTTTTGCATATGGTTTTGAAACCATAGCTTTCATATTTTCATCGGCATCTTTACTAAACTGAATTTTCTTAGAATGTTCAAGCTGAGTTCTGTGAGCCTCGTCTGAAAAACATATAATATTCTGCCTATCATTGATAAGTCCGATTTTGTCATCTTCCCTATCGCAGAATTTCTGAATGGTACAAATATAAAAACCACCACTTTGTCTTGCACCAAGTTCCTGCCTTAATTGTGTTCTGTTTTTTACAACAGATACTTCTCCCAGATTAAGAAACTCTTTACTCTTTGTAAAAAGCTTTGAACCTTGTTTTTGCAGTTCATCTCTGTCAACAATTAATATAATTGTTGGTGAACCGATTTCCGGAATATCAGTACAACGAAGTGCAAGCTGACGTGCAAGAAAAGCCATCGTATATGTTTTTCCACATCCGGTTGCTCCAAAATATGTACCACCTTTACCACTCCTCGTAACAACAGAATTTACAATACTTTGTTTTAAAAGTTTTGCTGCAAAGAACTGAGGATATCGGCATACGATTTCTACTTCATCACTGTCGTAAATACTATCTTGGAAATAGATATAGTCTCTAAAAATCTCCACGAACCGCTCTGGCGTATAAACACCCTTTATCATAGTTTCTGTTTCTGCAAAAGGAAGAGTGGATACAACATCTCCTTCGTTTACTCTACGCCAAGCATAAAAATGCTCGTAAGGTGTACGTACTGTACCTAATCTTGTTTTCACACCATCTGAAATGCAAGCCAAAGGGCAATAGTGTAAAAGGTGTGGAATATCTCTCCAGTATCGAATATTAATTTGTTCCCAAGCATCATAAATAGTCGCATTGGCATCAACGGGATTTTTAAGTTCAACGACACACAATGGCATACCATTTACAAACAGAAGCACATCTGGTCTGCGATTTTCTTTTTGACCATTATTTGTATATTCTACTATAAACTGATTCACTACACTGAAGATATTCTTATCCCAATTATCAAAATCAATAAGTGATATCATTCTTGGCAATCCATCCTGCGACGTAAATTGAACACCATTTACCATCCAGCCATATACTTTGTGCAAAGTAGCAAAATTACTTTCCGCACCTACAAGACGGACATTATCGTAAATCTGTGTCACCTCGTCTTCTGTCAAATCCGGGTTAGTGTCTGCAATAAACTTCTTGAAATCATCAGCAATCAGGACATCTCTTTTTGTGACACGATGGATATTATTGCCAGAAGAATACTTCCAACCTTCCGCTTCTAAAAATCCAATGAAGGCATATTCATATTCTGATTCACAATAATGACCATTGTATTCTTTTAATCTTGCCATAGGCTATGCCTCCTTTGCTTTTCTTGCCTCTTCTATAGAACCTTTGATAAGAATAGGACAGATGTCTTTTATCTGTGCTTTGAGTTTTTCGTTAATTTGAGTTCTTAATATTAAAATATTATGCAGTTCCGCTACAATTTCTTGCTCTCTTTCATCAGCATTTGGAATAGATAAACCTAAAAACTCCTCCCATGACAAACTCCCTCTTGCACTTGTGTCGCAAGAAAACCAGCCTCTTCTTTCAAATTCTGAACGATTAACATTTGCCATAAAATAATCAGAATCAATACCAATAGTTTCGAAAGTATAATAAGCTGGTGATATCAAATAATTTTCTTTTGAATCATTCCTAGCAATCGTAAGCCTTCCGTCTCTTCCAACTTTCATTAAAACTGCACCGTACTCACCTGGTACAACAATTTTATAATTGGAGAAATCTAATCCATTAGAATCTGCGATAGAATTAATAAAATAGTTGTCCATACTAAGTCCTTTAAAACTATATGTGCAATTTTTCTTGTTTCTATTATCAATTTGAACAATAAATTTACCAATTGGTACCTTTTCTTTTGAATGTTTCAATTTATCAATATACGCATCACAAACGAGTTTTAAATCATTCAGTCCTCGTTCATAACTTTTCTGATTTTCAATCATGGCATTGTATACATCAACATATTTTTTCTGTATTTCAATATCCGGTAACGGAATAATGATGTCACTCATATCATTAAAATTGAATTCCGGTCGCTGGCTTCCAAAATTTCTAAAAGTTACTTCTCTGCAAAATTCTGAACGCCTAAAATAAATATATAACCACATTGGATCAATGATTTTCTTTCCCTCATCCGTCAGATAAAAAACCATATATAAATGAGATACTATACATAATCCCTCAGTACGGTAGGCAATTGAACCTAATTCAAGTCGAGTTGGGTTGTACACAAAAGCTCCATTTTCGACAATTTTATAAGGTTTTAAATCTACTCCATCTGTATTCCCTTTAGGAGTTGCAAAAACGCCTTGACTATTTACACCAACTATCAAATCAACCCCATACTTTAAGTCTTTGTTGTTTATCGTGGAGCGTTCAATGTAATCTCCCAATCTAATATTAATCAATCCCATAACCAATCCCCCTAAATGCCGCTTCCAGCATCTGCTGGGATTTATTTTCCTGCTTTAATATATCTTTCATCTCAGATTGAATACGAACCATTTCCTTTTCATAATCAATATCTAAATCATGGTCAATAAACTCAATATATTTGCTTGGTGTAAGTGCCCAACCTTTACTTTCAATTTCATTAATGCACACACTACGGTAAAGTTCTGGCATCTCATAGGCTGCTCCATCAGTTCCCTCACATTGCCATATGTGATAAATATCTGCTGCCTTCTCAATTTGTTCTGTATCCAACCGAACTTTCTTTTTGCTCTCACCCTTAACAGCATTTTCTGTCCATTGGCGTAAATCCATAAAGAGTATCTCATGCTCGCGGTTTCGGAGATTTCTTCCATGATATTTTCCGCCTTTTTTATTCTGATTCAGTATCCAAAGAGTAACACTGATATCTGTTGTAATAAACAATTCTCTTGGTAGAACAACGATAGCCTCAATTTTATCATTCTGAATCAATTCCTTACGTATTTCCAATGTATCGCTATCATTCAATGCACCATTCGCAAGAAGGAATCCTGCTACTCCATCAGTTTTCTTCAAATGTGAAAGTATATGTAAAATCCAGGCATAATTTGCGTTACTTTCAGGTGGTGTTTGATAGTCAGACCAACGTCCGTCATTTTTCAAATTGTCATTATACCAGCCTTTCAGATTAAAAGGTGGATTTGCCATAATATAGTTAAAGTGCAACCCCTTGTGTAAATCATGTGTAAATGATGAATCTGCTTCTTCTCCTAAATTATGGCTTATTCCACGCAAAGCCAAATTCATTTTCGCAAGGCGATATGTAGCCGGTTCTTTTTCCTGACCATATACATTGATACCATTTAAGTTTCCCTGCTTTGACTTTACAAGTTCAGCACTCTGAATAAACATTCCTCCCGAACCACAGCAAGGATCATATAAGGTGCCATCATAAGGCTCAATCATCGTTGCAATGAGTTGAACTACGTCATGAGGTGTATAAAATTCTCCTTCCTCCTTTGTAGCATTTACCGCAAACTCCTTAAGGAAGTATTCGTATACACGACCAATAAGGTCTTTTTCCTCTCCAAATGTCTTATGACTGATTTTGTTCACTTCATCAACAATTTTCTTTATATCATTAGCTGCTAAATTGCGTGCTGTAAATGTTCCTTTAACAAAACAGCCTTTCAACTGTGGATCTTCTTCCTCAAGCCTTTGCAAAGCTGTATCTAGTGCAACATTAAGCTGTGGTGCCGGTGTACTGATAATAGTCGACCATCTTGCTTCTGGTGGTAAATTATATGTACCATCTGCAAAAGTAGCATCATCAAAGAAGGCTGCTCTAATGTTCTCATCTTCCGGATCTAATCCCTGCTCTTTAAGTGTCTGTTTTAGATTTTCAATTCCATCCTCATACTTTTCACCGATAAACCTCAAGAACACTAGCGTAAGCATCATATCTCTTTTTTCAAAGAATGAGCCGGAATTACGTGCCGCACGCAAATAATCTCTACAATTAAATAAAATATTATCTATGTTCAATGCCTTTTCAGTTGTTTTCTTCTTAGCCATATTACTTTTCTTCCCTTTCCTCGTCTGGAACAAATTCCATGATATCCTGTATCTCACAATGCAATACTTTACATACTTTTTCCAAAACTTGTGTACTTACATGTTCATTCTTCCCTAGTTTCGCCAGTGCATTTGTTGTAATTCCTGCCTGATCTCTAAGGTCAACTTTCATCATATTTTCATCTATTAATTTCTTCCATAATTTGTTGTATCTGATTGCCATTATTATCCCTTTCGTATCATTACAACTATTTATCGTTTCTTTTTCATTATATCATCGAATTCAATTTATTTCAATTTGAAATTGATTTTTTCAATCTGTTATATTTCTGTCTATATCTAACCCATATTTATAGAATAAACAGAGGAATCATCTTCCTCTGCCCCTATTCCACATCTTGTCTTCTACTTTTTCATTATTAGTATCTCTACCAACACTCTCATCATAAATCCTCTGGAACTCCTCATAAAGCTCGTCTCCAGCCAGCTTTATCTCCAGCCTTTTCATTACATCCGAAAACAACCTTATGCTTCCACTAATATCAGCAATATCAAATCCGAATACATCTGCCTTAACAGAATCACTGACATTCTCAAAACCACCAAAATCTGATATTCTCCTGACAATCCATCCAACTTCGTCCACAGACTCTTTTTCTTCATGTTCCACCAATTTGCTTTTACCTGTTACATCAGTTATACCTTCGTCCATTCTTGTCACATTCTCATCAGACAAATTGTGAACCTTTGACATTTCTGTTCCTTCTAAATCTATCTGTTGTTTACCGGCAACATTAATTTGCTCCTCTTGTCCATTTCCATCATTATGGCTATTAGCAGGCTGATTCATTACAACAACATTTCTCTCCGACTCAACAACTGCTCCCGCTGTTCTCTCAACTAACATATCCTCTTCCATCCCCGGTATCTCAATATCCCTGTCAGCAACAATCTTCTCATTCTCCGACAACGCATAATAAGCCGTATACAAATCTTCTTTTATAATGTCATCAGCAAGCTGTATCTGCCTCTTAATTTCCCTTTTCTCCTGCTTCAGTTCGTACAGTTCTTCCTGCACTTCCACATGCCATATCTGATATTCCCGGTACTGCTCTTCATTCTTTATACTGCGTTTCCGACTAGAGCTTTCTCTGTATATCTCATGCTGTCTGTCCTCAATCTGCTGGATTTTTTCTTCCTGCTCACCTATGAAATCCACAAGATCCACAACACTTTTAATGTCATTATTTACAATCAGCAGATATTCGTCCTGTAACTGATGAAACCGCTTCAAATCCTCTGTATACTTTGCTCCACCGACTGCAAAACGTTTCTGCTCTACAATCCTTAATCTGTATAGCTTTGCATAAAACTTCTTCTGAAATGATGACAGCTTCGCCCTGTGCAATTTCCTGATATCCGACGAATAAAAGTAAGGCTTTGCCATCCAAGGCATATCCACATGATGCCTTAACGTCTCCGCTGAAAACATCTCGTCCATCTTTGCAAGCTTATGATAATACCGAAATCCCGGTGCCTGCACTTCCATCCACGCATCTTTCTTGAATACATATCCAAGTCTTTTCATCAGATATTTAAAATGCTCCACATTCCCGGCAGCATATGCACACATCTTGGCATCCCTAAGAATTATCTCTTTCATGGACATTTCTCTTTCCCACTTGTCCCTGCTGATATTTTTCGGATTCCTGCTGTACTCTGCCGGCATGATGGAAAGTCCAAGTTCATCACAATATTTATTTGTAATTGGCTGGAGATGATTTTTCCAGTTGCTTTTCGGTGAATTGTATTTCTTGCCGGTTGTCATGCTTACACTGTTCCAGATCAGATGCCCATGCATATGTTCCCTGTCAGTATGGACTGCATACACAGCCTCATAATCATCACCAAGCACATCCTTTGCGAAATGCTCGAGGACATACATTGCCTGCTCTGCCGTTACTTTTTCCTCCGGCGAAAACGATATAATCACATGATAGCCCTGCCTTTTACCTGTCTTATGAAATATATTCTTTGTCTCTTCCATCTGCTCAAATGCTGTATCTGGCAGGCAGTTAATACCGCCCACCAGTATACATTCTTCTGTCTTATCCGGGTTCTGGATATATTCCAAAGCATTCTTCAGGTGTGTTGCCGGATTTCTTCCTTCCGATTCCATGATATTCAGGATTTTTGTAATCGCCATACTTCCAGCACCTCCCCGAATGTTTTCTTTACATCATCCAGACTGTTCTGCAGCTTTTCAATATCGCTGTAATACAATTTCCCCTGCGAATTGCCAAGCTTTACTGCCTGATTAATATTATTTGCAATACCGGCTATGATACGGATTGCTCTTGCCCTATCCTCAGGATAACTTGTATCAATGTTGCCGCCTGTCTGGATCAATTCTCTTATATAGGCACTTGCTGTCATTCCTGTTCGTTTAAGTGCTGCTTTTAGAATATCCATATCTTTCTCTGACAGCTTCACAGATACCTTATAATCTTTCCTGTCAGACTTGTATCTTCTCTTTCCATCTGCCATACGTTTCTCCCCTTTCGTAGTTTTCTAATGCTGTATCAAACCAATCTCTTTTTATCTGTACCATTGCTTTTTCAACCTTTCTTAAAATTGTGTTCATAGGTTTTGCAAGATGCGGAAAAGGTCGGACCTTTTCCTGAAAAAATATAAACGCCATCAGCGTTTACATAATTTTTCGTCTTGGCAGGAGCACCTGCACCCTGTATATGATATGTGGTGGTTAATATTCCACCACAATTACTGATATGGTGGCGCTTTTTGCCATCACTTTGCTGTTTTAGTGGCGTTTTCCGCCACCACTTTTCCATTTTGATGGCACTTTCCGCCACCATGACTTTTTTCTCGCTTATCTGAGTGGTGGCGCTTTTTGCCGTCACTTTACTGTTTTGGTGGCGCTTTTTGCCCCCACTTTTGCATTTTGACGGCACTTTTTGCCCCCACACTTTTTCGGCTCTGATTTGTGCGGGGGCGCTTTCTGCCCCCACTTTGTGGTTTTGGGGGCGCTTACTGCCCCCATTTGCATGTTTTGGCGGCGCTTTTTGCCCCCACACCGGTTTCACCTATTCAGTTGTCTCTTTCACCATTACATCTGCATCCGACCTCACATTTTCTGCTATCTCAGCACCATCTCCCGGCAATACCTTTGTTTCAGGCTGTATATCCACTTCATCCTGTTCACTTATCACAGAATCCCCAACTGCCGCTTCATAATCCATTTCTTCTGCAACCTTGCTCCGGTTACGCTGCGGCTCATAATCCGGATTGTAATAATCTTCGTAACCATAGATTTTCTGTTCAAAGTACTTCCGTGGGCATTTGCCCCGCATGGTGAAATAACCTTTTGCCTCAAACTCTGCATTATATTCCTTTATAATTGCATATGCCTTTGTCATCCCAATACCAAGCATCTGGCTTATCTCACCTGCATCTATGAATGCTTCCTTTATACCCTTCATACAGCTCCTCCTTTCATAAATTGTTATTTTAAATACGTGTTTTCACAAAGCAGCTATCCTGTTCTTTATTTATTCCGTATTTTTAGTTCGTGTTTATCTTAATATCCTTTTCAGAATTTGTCAATAGAACTTTTATAATTACGCACTTGCAATTCGTTTTTATTTATGATAAAGTAATCGTACAATCATAAACAAGTCACTTACTGATACGTATTTCATTTAACATCAATCTGATACGTATCTTTACAACGGACTATTTCATGTAAAGGAAGGTGAACAGAATGACTAATTCTCATTCCATTAAAATCACTATGTCTTCTCCAGAAGAAATCGGGAAGGCAATACAGAAACAGCGCAAAGCACAGAAGATTACTCAAAAAGAGTTTGCACAGCATCTTGGTAAATCAGAACGCACTATCCAGAAATATGAGTCTGGTGAAATACTAATGAAGATAGATGTTTTAAAACAGATTGCAAATGAATTAAATGTTCCATGGCAGGAACTTTTATCTCCAGAAGATAATAATATTCCCAAAGATAATACGGCCACTGAGTACCCGGCATATGAATTCCACACTATGTCAGATGTAATCAATGCTCTCTTTGCCATAACTGAACTTACTGATTTTTCATTTGAGCTGACCAACACCAAACCTCCTGAAAGTCCTGAATGGACTGCCGGGATTAAGGTTAATGGCAAAGGCAATGGAAAATATGATGCAGACTTCTGTCTCTTTATGGAAAACTGGATAACAAAGAAGAATATGCTTCAGACAGGAAAAATTTCAAAAGAAAAGTTTGATTCATGGAAATCAGATATGTTGGCATATTATAAGGATTCCAGACTGGATAATGAAGCCGATTCAAAAACTGAATAATTGCAGGCTTACACCTTTAGTAAAGAAAAAGCTCCGGCACACTCCTTCTCGCAAAAGGAATAACCGAAGCTATGTAAGTGATTGACCCGAAGGCTTTATAATCACCCTGAACAAGTAGATTATATCATAGCCTTTTGATGATTGCACAACAATTTTACAAAAAGGAGATGATATTCATGCCAGCTTACAAAGATGAAAAAACTGGTAAATGGTTCGCCAAGTTCTATTATACGAACTGGCAGGGAATCAAAAAACAGAAGTGGAAAAGAGGCTTTGCAACCAAAAAGGAAGCCTTAGGATTTGAAAGGGATTTTCTGGAAAAGCAGTCTGCCAATCCTGACATGACATTTCAAAACCTTTATGAAATTTATATGGAGGATATGGCTGCAAGACTTAAGCAGTCAACTCTTCTGACAAAAAAGGCGGTACTACAGACGCATATTCTTCCATTCTTCGGTAGCAAGCCGATAAATGAAATCAAAGCCTCTGATGTACGAAGATGGCAGGCGAAGCTTATGAGTTCGCCGAATAATTACTCCCAGACCTATCTGAAAAAGATTAACACGGAGCTTAACAGCATCATCAATTACGCCAAGCGTTTCTATGACCTTAACACCAATCCCTGCGGCAAGGCAGGCACCATTGGAAAAGCAAAGGCTGAGGAAATGGATTACTGGACTTATGATGAATATATTGCTTTCCGTGAGGGTGTAAAAGACAAGTCGCTATCGTATATATGCTTTGAAGTCCTGTACTGGACTGGTATGCGAGAAGGTGAACTGCTTGCTCTATCACCTGCTGATATTGACCTTGATAACAAGACAATATCCATCAACAGAACATATCAGCGGATAGAAGGAAAAGATGTATTTACATCACCAAAGACAAGAAAAAGTAAGCGAAAGATTCCGATTCCGGATTTTCTCTGCCAGGAGCTATCAGACTATATCCAGTCAAGGTATATGCTTGACGCAGATGAAAGGCTGTTCCCGGTAACAAAATCATATCTCTCACACGAGATGATAAGAGGTTGCAAAAACACAGATGTAAAGAAGATACGAATCCACGATATCAGGCATTCGCACGCCAGCTTACTTATTAATCAGGGCTGTGATGCGCTGATGTTAGCAGACAGACTCGGACACGAGAAAGTATCCACAACACTTAACACATACTCTCATCTGTTTCCACATAAACAGCAGGAGCTTGTGCATAGTCTGGAATCATTGCAGGCGACAGATTCGCCAACACCTGAACCACCATCTGATAACCCTCTGCTTGAAGCCGCAGGTATCACATGTGAAGTGCCTCAGACTCAAGACAACGGCTCAGATGTAACAATCCGACCTCAGTTTGGACCTGCGTTAGTACCACCAAATACCGCATCAGGGAAAATCATCCAGATGCCACAAAGAAAGATCATATAAAAGAAATCCAGCAGTCATCAGGGTTTCTTGCTATTAAAGTTAATGACAACCAACTGAAAACGATAGAAAAAGAGTAGTTGCTATTAGTAGCAAATTAGTAGCAGAGCAAAAGAAAAAGTCTCGGAATCCGCTTGTTTAGCGGATTCCAAGACTTGTGGCTCTTATTCAAACTCCCCGCAGAGAAACTTATCATCCCTGTGAAGGCTTGATTTCTGGAACTTTTAATGGCGATTATTACACCTTTTATCACAATTATTTTATATTTTCAAAAATTTAGGTATCATATAGGTATCACATATTAATTCAAAAATAAATAGATTTATATGCTTTATGCCTTCATTTGCTTATTTATATTATCACATAAGGTTGTAATATCATTAAGCTTTTTTTCTGCCATATTTTTAAATTCATCTATTTCTGATAAATATACTAAAAAAGATTTATATTCTTTAAAATCTATTTCTGTATAATCACTATACTCTTTCCTTTTTCCAATTTTTGAATAAGTATATGTTACCTCTAATTTTGTATTTTCAAACTTAATAACATCAAATACATTTTTATCTAAAGAGAGTACCCAATATCTATTCGGAAATATTGTGACATTCATTTTATTTTTATTCTTTAATATTTCTGCCTTCTCAGGGGTTAACTGTTGTATAAAACAATCATTAAAAGTCATAGACTTTAACTCTGCTGGAACCCTACCTACATTTCTTATTACTAAGCATGCCATTGTGCTCCGCACAAGTTCAAATGACACTTCAACATATGGTCGTTTAGTTTCCCCACGCTCTATAAACAATACAACTATTGGTATAATAACTTGTGCCCTTGTATAATCTTCCTTTGTTTTCTTTACATAAACAATACAACTATTGGTATAATAACCCCTATCCAAGGAATTATATTAATTAATATTTCCCATATTGGTATCCCATTCTGTTGCTCCAGTGCATTTGCTATTCGTTCTAATACATCTAGATAACTATTTCCCATATTATCTCCTCTTAATATACGAAAGCTTTATATTATTGTTTTTAATATTATCTGCAATGCTGATCATACTTAACAGAATATTATACATTTTGACTTATCCAATTTTCTAATGAGTCTTTCCTATTTGAAATAACAGGAACATTCAAACTTATCAAATCCGAGGCTGTGCTATTTGTTATCTTTACCGCAACAACTGGTTTTCCTATCTCAATAGCAAATTTAATTTCCTCAATTGACATACCATTACTATTTGCAGGTCGATTAGAGCATACAATTACACTAGCATATCGTATCTGCCTTTTTATTTGTGGATCAACATTGTACCTACTATCAATGCTATCAAATGGTGATGTACTTGGTACCGAATAATCTCTCACATTATATTTGGTTCTATCTAATAAAGCACTTATCTCCTCATAATCATTATAATTCCATCTGTGTGGTATAAATACATTAATTCTCATAATAATCTCCTTTATTTATATAGTGTTTTTCTTTACAAGGTTCCAATAATGCTGTCCCTGTGTAGTCAGCTTACATGCCTTATGATGTATTGCAGCATAATACATATGTTCCTCTCCAACAGGTACAACTAAATTTAATTTTACATACTTCTGCAATGTTGAAAAAATCGCCTCATGATCCTTATTTACCTCTTTTATATCTGCCTCATGTTTATCCGGTTCATATGTAGGATCAAGATGATACTCATCATATTTTGATTTAAATATTTCTGTTATCTTCTGCAATTCAAATATTGAAATCGGAGGTGTATTCTTTCTTAATGATACAAAACCATTGATATTTGCTTTAAATACTGGTCGTGGTTTCCATCCTCCCAAGGATCTATCTATATACGAATAAATACTTCCCGGAGAGACTTCTCCCAACAAATTCATTGCACCTCCATATAACGCCTCAACTAATAATGATGTATATACTCCATGACCATCTTTCTCCGTAGAATACTCTGTCGTTCCACAGGCAGCCAATAATGTCGTTCCATTATGTATGACTGAAAAATTTGGCATTTCGGTCTTATTAGCAATATCTCCACTAAAGCAACTATCAAGAATTACTACCTTATTGTGAGCCCGCGAAGTTGCAACAAACCCCATAATGTCATTTAACGAAAGTCCATCATCTGGTCTATTGACCTCACTGGTACATAAATACCCTCCAAGACTATCAATAGATCCATGTCCTGAAAAATAAAAAACTGCTATTTCCGAATCGCTCTTAAATAATTCCTCCACCGCATCACGTAATTCTCCCCTATTAATATATGAATTTTCACTTGTTGAACACATAATCTTTACATCAAAGTTTAATGTTCCATCACCATTACGCTCTAGAGCTGCTTTGACCGCATTAGCATCATTCACACATCCATGCAAATCATCTATATTTTGATAGCTATCAATTCCTACACATAATGCTTTTCTCATTTATTCTTCCTTTACTTCTTATCATTTTCTTTTTTAGGTTCCTTAACTGGTGGCATTGGTGGTTTTACAGATGTTGTTGGTAATGAAAATCCTCTCTTTTGTGTTTCTGGTGACTGATTTGTTTTATCTGCCATTCTATCTACCTCCTAAAAATTATTTTTAAAATATTCTTCTGTTTTTATGTCAGCTTTATTTTTATATTTAACATTTTCAACTAAGATTTCTTCTTTTAAATATTTACTTTCAATGCCTGAGTATTCCTTTTTATATGAATATAACAATCCATTAATTTCAGTTTCTGATAATTCACCTGCTGCAACCTTATACCAATCATACTCCATTTTTAAATAAAGCAACTTCATATCTTCAATAAATGGTTGCAGATATTTTAACCTTCTTCCAAATGGCAAATATTGTTTTATTGCAGTAAGCACTTGCGATATTGCTATAATTGCTGCCCATATAAATGACCAACTTCGCCATATTGTCCATGCCGCTATGCTCGATGATGACGCAATTGCTCCATATATATTAATTCTTCTATCCCATTTATACGAATCCTCTGCATATATATCCAAATAAAAAGTCCACGCTTTTATTTGAACCATATAATTCCAATATTTTTCTTGCATTTTATTTTTTATCACCTCGCACTTTTAACATCTTCTGATAATATGCAATCATTCTTTTTGTTTCTTCTTCGCATGTAATACCATTTGCACTAGCTTGACTAAGCAATTCGTTATACAAATGCATATCTTTATCATTAAAAATCACATTAACTCTTTTCTCTAATTTTCCAGCAATATGACTGTAATTTTCCGGATATGCATAATAACACTTCTTACACATACTTATATCTTTCTTAATCCAGTTCTCACAATGCTCACATGCCCAAGATTTATCTCTATTTGCTGAAGGCGATAACAACATAAATCGATCTAAATCCATCATATTCTCTGGATCTCCACCTATTTCATATGGAATGCGATGATCTGGTTGAAGTAACCTTGCAGGATATTCTTCACCATATAAATTACACTTAGCACCATAATATTCCAATAATGCATTTTTTAATTTTTCTGTAAGCTGCGTTCTTCCGGATGTTTTAGATAACTGATTTTTTCTCTTTGCTTCTTCCCAATCACCAAATCTATAAGCTGCAATACTTTTCCCTGTAGAATCTTTTATTTTGTAAGTTTCCAATGGAATACCCAATTCTCTTACATCTCGTGCAGCTCTTGGAGCATGTTCATATCCACCATTTTTTAAATCCTCCGTACTACAATATCCCTTTTCCAGAATCGTATCTATTACAAACCTTGCCCTCTTATTTGTTACTGCATTTAAAACACTTATAAAATCCTGTGATAAATCCATATTTTTTCTCCTTATGCAAAACACAATTTCATTTGTTCATATTTTTCTTGCCTTTTTATTAAATTTTTGCTAGCGTATAATGACTCATATGTAATTTCATTTTTGCCATTAAGTGTTGCCTGTGTTGATAACCCAGCATTTATATAAACATGTGTTAATTCTAATGATTTAGGTAAAGTTTTTCCAATAAATTTATCACCTGTTTTACCATCATAACTAACTATATAATCTATATCTCTATCATTCAATTCTCTTAGCTGTTCTACAAACTCATCAAATTCTACGCCCTGAATATATCTATTATCTCTAGTATTGTCTCTTTTTGAAGTTCCCTGATAAGGAGGATCCATATAAACCAAGTCTCCTTTTTGTGCTCTAGATAATACATCTTTATAATCTAAATTCGAAAATGATGCCTTATCTTTTAACAATCCAGATATTGCTAATGCATTATTGGCAATAACATTCGGTTTTGTTCCATAGCGTCTTTTATCACATGACTGATTTAATTCTCCATTTGAATTATATCTCACCGCACCCTTTACTACCCTTGCTAATAAAAAAAGCATCCTAGCTGAATCTTTTTTACCCTTATTAAATTCTTCTCTAATTTTATAGAAATAATCTATATTATTTTCTCCTTCAGCAAATTGTCCATTCCATATATTTTCATATTCATCAATTAATTTTAAAGGATTGTTTATACATTCTTCCATAAGATTTACAAGAGGTTGATTAATATCATTAATCCAAAATTCATCGCATAGTCCTTGTGCAGCGGATAAAATTGTAATGGCACATGTACCTGCGAATGGCTCAATGAGTCTATCAAATGTTGTTGGAAAAAATTTAACTATTTCTGGGGCTATAATTCTCTTACTTCCCTGATATTGTACTAAATGAGGTGTTTTCATGACCATTCTCCTTTATTCATCAACAACAATTTCTAATATATCACTTATTTCACATTTTAAAGCAACACAAATGCGAAGCAAAATATCTGTATTCACATTTTCATTTCTTCCTAATTTAGCAATTGAGGCTGTGCTTATCCCAGCCTCCTTTGCTAAATCTTTTTTCATCATATCTCGATCAATTAATAACTTCCATAATTTCTTATAGCTTATTTTCATTTTCGTTTCTTCCTCGAACATATTTTCGCATTTCATAATAATATTATCACACTTTTCTTTTTCTATCAAGCTCTTTTCTTAATTAATTATGAGTTCTCTTAATTTATATCATATTATATCAAAGATTATCTTATCTTTCCAATCACCTTCCCCACACTCTCCAGGAACCTCTCCAACAGATTAACCCCATCGATCACAAACTGCTTCATAAACTCATACGCCTTTCCCAGCAGTTCCTTTAATGTCGTATTTTCCTCTCTAATCTTCTGATTCTCATACATCACATCAATAAGCTTATCCCTGACATCATCATTTCCACCCTGTCGGAACAGATCATATACACTCTCTGCAATTTTCGTTTTCTCTATCAGTTCACGTTCCTTAGAAGAAAGAAGTTCCAAATTATTCTTTTTATCCGTAATCATATCTTCATATTTTGCATATTCCGTTTCTGCTGCATTAATACTACTCCTGACTGTCTCCAGCCTGTCCTCATCAGCAGCTATAACATCCAGATTTCTGCTATGGCGTTGTTCCTGTGTAGCAATCTGATATGATATGCTTGCATTATTGCTTCTCAGTTTAGTGTTTTTCTCCTGTTCTTCATTGTTCTGCTGCTTTATATCAGCAAGCTTCCTACTCTCCTGTGCTACCTTATATTCCGTCACAGACAAGTCATGGTTGCGACCTTTTTTCTTTTCTGCCAGCTGTTCCTTGAAATAACATTCAAATCCATAACTTGCCTCCGCTCTCAATTTATCTTGAAGAATCACAGATAATGTTTGTGGTGTAAATACATTTCTTTTTGATACTTTCTTAGATAAGCCACGCTTTGCTCCTTCCCATACTGGAACGCCTACCACATGCATATGCGGGCTGGCTTCATCAAAGTGTATGACCGCATTTGCAATCTTGAACTCCGGCAGTAGCTTTTGCAAGCATTCAAGAATATAATCAAATACCTCAGACATATAATTTTTGTTTTTCCAATGCTCGTCCCAATATTTCTTGTCCCCGCATTGAAAAATAATCTCTACCGCCATATCCTGATTAAGACCTGCAACATGTTCAAAATAATCCTTTATCTTTCGGTCTTCTCTTTTCTGTCTACTGTTATATTCTTTTACCACATCATCAAATTCTCTGTGATATACCCTCTTAACATCTTGAAACAAATCTGTTGTTCCATAAATCAGCCTAATATTATCTGAGCTGTAATCTGCGGATTTATATTTACGCAAGTTATGCTTTGCAACTCCTGCAAGTGCTTTTTTACTTGTTATCGCACTCTTGCCATTGCTTATATGAGCAGAGTATGATACATTTCCCATAGGCATTTTGTCCTTTCTTATTCGTATTTTTCTGTCGGAGAGATACAATTATCATCTTGGCTCTGCCATAGATGATAACCCCCTAGCAGTTTCGTCATACTGACAAAACTGCGGGGGCTCTCCGAGGGTTTTGGCATCAGCCTTTTAAAGCCTATCTGCACTTAAACACAATCTCATTTATCACTATTTCCTCTGCCATCGCTCTCGCCTGATTCAGCAAATGCAGCTGCTCCATAAATGTTTTCTTTTTACCTGTCATGTGCTTTTTCAACCACGCCGCTTCAATATTATCCAATCGTTCATAAGCTTCTTCATTTACTGCTTCTGCCTGCTTTCTAAGCTGTCCTGTTCTTGCCATATGACGATACTCAGAAGGTTCATTTTCTTCCATATACCTAAGCCACATCCAACCATATTTTCCAATATCCGCAAGATTGTATTCTGCTTCATCAACAGATAAAATAGGATATAAAATGCCATCCACTTCTTTATACTCAACACCAAGTTCTTCAAATAATGTCATAGTAATTGTCCTTTCTTTTCAAGACCGCAACATCGCAAGGTCTATATATTTTGCAACCTTGCAAGCTTCAAGATTGCAAAACCTGACACTTTGCAATGTTGCGATGTTAGATTTTTATGCTCGCAAATTCCAGTACCAGTTATTATTGCAACGCTCAGCCTTTATCTTAAGTTCCTTCTTTGCTGTCTCAAGTGTTCTTTTCGATATTCCTTCCTGTGCTGCAAGTTCTATAATCTCTGTACTTAAAATTTTCTGTGTTCTTTCTGCCTGTTCTCTTAAAAATTGCTTTGCCATCTCAAGTTTACTTGCCTTTGGCACCATACCGCCCAGTACTTCATCAGCAGTAATTTCATAATCACCTAACCAATGAAATCCGTCCTCTGCCAATTCAAACGCTTTTGGATGACCAAATGCTGCAAGATTATTCTTTATCTGTATCATTGCCCTGAGATTACTCTGCCCTTCTATTCTGCCGACAAGCATTACACTCCTTGCCACAGCAAAGAAATCAATGGAACCCATTCCCCTGTAAGCAGCCTTTCCTCCTGAGCCTTTATTCATATGACCGATAAGAACAATGGCACAGCCAGTTCTTTCAGCAATACTTCCCAGCTTCTTCGTCATTTCTCTGGCTTCATTTGCCCGGTTCATATCAGTATCACCGCCAAGATAAGCCTGTATCGGATCAAAGATGCACAACTTCGCATTTTCTCTTTTTATAGCTTCCTCTATCCTGTCATCCGTCATACTAACACTCTTATCAGACTCATCTATGATTGATATTCTGCTACAGTCTGCATTTGCTGCTTCAAGTCTTGGCTTGACTGTATCTGCAAGTCCGTCTTCTGCCGTTTGATATATTACATTTACAGGCTCAGTAATATTCATATTTTCATCTATACATTCTCCCATTGACAGCTTTGCTGCAATATTAAGTATCAGCGTAGATTTCCCATCACCGGGGTCTCCCTGCACTATTGACAGCTTTCCATAAGGGATAAATGGATACCACAGCCATTTAATCTGCTGTGATTCAACCTCAGAGAGGTGTATCATTTTTAATTCTGTATTTGTTTCCACTGTCTGCCTCACTTTCGTAAATAATCATTGTCTCAAAAGTGGGCTGCTGTTATACTTTAATTGGTGTTTTGGTAACAGAAGCCCGCTTTTGTTATCTGCCGTGGCTTTCCCGATTGCCGTCAGGAAAGCCACTATTTCTGCCAGAGGTATTTTGCTCCATCCAGCATATCCACAACTGTTTTTATCATAGCAAGATAGTCATGCTGCAATTCTTCAATATCTGTATAAGCTTCACCATCAACCGGTGATTCTTTTTCTTTTATCTGTCCTGTTTCTATGATTTCATCATACATTTTGTGAATATCTGCCTGCATCTTCTCAAGCGTCTGCACAAGCATATATACAGTTTCTTTCTTACCTACAACACAGATTCGACCATAGATACAGCATCTTGTAAAAAATGTTTTCTTCGTCATTCCACTTGCCTTGATTCTTGCTTCAATTTCACGCCTTTCATAGTCTGATATGCGAAAACTGATTGTCGGATTTTTATGAACTCCACTCACTGAACATCACCTCCATTCCCTGTACCCGGCACAAATTCTTCATTAAGCTTATCAGCCATCTCAATCTGCTCTGTCGGAAACATATGTGCATAATGAAATGTTATTGTCTGGCTCTCATGTCCAACCCTGTTTCCAATGGCTACCGCTGAAAAACCCAGGCGAATAAGTAAAGAAATGTGCGAATGCCTGAGATCATGAATTCTTATTCTCTTTACTCCAGCCGCTTTAGCTCCTCTGCTCATCTCGTGATGCAAATAAGATTTTGTAATCTGAAATATTCTGTCATCTCTGCCATATCCATACAACATTCCGATAAACTGTCTTAACTCTTCTACCAGAAAATCAGGTATTACAACATCCCTTCTGCTCTTTTCCGTCTTAGGATCTGTGATGATATCTTCACCATTGATATACTGATAAGACTTTGTGATATGAAGTTTCTTATTCTCAAAATCAATATCTGCTGGTGTCAGGGCAAGCAGTTCACCTTCCCTTATTCCGCACCAGTAAAGAATCTGGAATGCATAATAAGATATTGGCTTGTCTTTTACACATTCTATGAACTTGAGATATTCTTCTTTTGTCCAGAAATCCATCTCATCAGCTTTGCCTTTACCTATCGTCCCAGCCTTCTTTACAGGATTTTCTCTTAGATTGTAAAAGCGTACCGCATGATTAAATATGGCTGACAGCTCTGACTGCATTGTTTTCAGATAAGTCGGCTTATAGGGCTTACCGTCTGCCTGTCTCTTCTTGATCATCTCATTCTGCCATTTGATAATATCCGCAGGACTGATTTCATTCATCTTCTTGTCCTTGAAATATGGAATCAGCTTCTTCTGAAAAATGACATCCTTTGTACGCCACGTGTTAAGCTTCAGCTTAGGCTTTAAATCTTCCTCATACAGCTTGTAGAAACCTTCAAACCTCATATCCAGATTTGTTGCCTGCTGCAGCAGAAACTTCTGCTCGTATTCCAATGCCTCCTTTCTCGTCCGAAAGCCACGCTTTAGCTTTCTTTTGTTTTTACCTGTCCAATCGTTGTAGTGGAAGGAGACATACCATGTCCCCCTCGCCTCATCCTTGTATGCTGCCATACAACTGCTCCTTTCCCTTATGCTGTCTTATCACATAAGTCATATACTTTACTGTCAAGATACTTACGGCTGACTCTGCCGGCTCTGACATAGAAGCCTTTAGAAGATAATTCCCTGTTAGCTTCTCTTATTACTTTGTATGCATGAGATACCGATACATCAAGCATCTCAGCAACCTCTTTTGCTGTGTAATATAACTTTTCCATGGTGCATTCACCTCCTCTCCCCGGCAATTACCGGTATGTATCAAGCACTTGTATTGGCAGCTACTTATATATAACTCGTTGCAACTATTGTATTTTCTTGTCTTAAATTTTAAAAGGGACAAACCCGCCCCTTTTTCTCTGATAAGGGTACAATAGCGGTTTTTTTTACAAACATAGCAGCATCCCTGTCTCTTGATTACATCACTTATTCTAATTCAAAGCATGAATTTGCTAAATATTCTCTCATGGACTTTTTTCGTCAAAACATATTCTCTGACGGACTTTTTTATCTTTAAGTACAATTAATCCATACTTAAACCTATAAAGATGTCTCTACAAACATTGTCGGAGTCATCAGGTAACATTGTGGCAATACTGGCACATTGTGTGTTAAAAACTTTCTGTGAGATAAATTCTATAACCAACCCACAAATTACGGAAGTGACACCACTGGTGTATTTTCACTAATTTGCACCAGTTTTTGGTGCTTCATATAATTGGGATAATTTTTGAAAATAAAAAGAAATGTGATAATAGATAATACCTATGACACTTCTGTTTAGTACTCATTAATATCTGTGGTACTATCAAAACAGGTATCATATAGGTATCACGATAAAAGAAAAAGCCCCATAAATGGCTTGTTTTCGCCATTTATGAAGCTCTGTTTACTATTCAAACTCCAGACAGACAGTACGGAGTATTAACGCATATAGACGATTTTAAAGGCTTTTTAACCAGTTAAGAGCAACATAGCCACATAATCTAAATTTTAAAAATGCAATAAAAATGCAATGAGTGACACGACTACTTGCTATACTTCCATCGGCTTCTTCTTGATACCAACACTATGAAAAGTCCGATTACAATTAAATATACTTTGAAAGGAAGATCACCATGAATTACAAATTAGAACTCAAACAAATCGTGGAATTTCCACGCTGTCGCATTTACCGTGACTTCATACAAACTTTAATCACTACCAAGAGCATCCGAACTACCGGGGGCTCTTTTCTTTTTTATTATCTGGTATTATGCTCCTATGCAAATTACCGCACATCCTACCGCCGGATGGAACACATTACCTATACCATTGGTCCAGGAGAGTGGATCTGCACAGTCACAGATCTTCAGGAATGGTTTCGCTGCCGTTTCCAACATCAAGCGTTGTCCATCCTTCGATTTTTTGAAGAGCAGAATTACATTACCTACTCTCTTCTCGGCAAAAACCGCCTGGTCAAATTCAAAATATCAGACTGGCCCAAAGACAATACCGTATTGGAATACAACTATCCCTGTAAAAAAGATACAGGGTTTTTCTTTTTCCCGATTGCCAAAGTTCACGAACTAATTGGCATTGGAAAATGCTCGGAAATGGATGTTATTCTGGATCTGTGGATTCATGCAGTTTACAACGATTCCTCTGTCCTGGGATCTGATTCCGGTCCCATTGTCTATTACCGGGATAATACCGGAAATCCCCTTACCAGCTTTAATGAACTGGGTGAAAGGTGGAGTCTGTCAAAGGCATCGGTATCACGACTCTTGAAGAAACTGGAGGAAAAAGAATACATTACACTTATCTCATTTACAGGAAAACACGGAAGCGTAATTTATCTCAACAATTACCTGTCCGTGATGTTTAATATCAGCGACGTTATGATTGACAAGGAGGAGATCGCTATGAAGATGCAATTACCAATCCATGTACCTGAAGAAATCACTATTGAGGATTCTGCTTCTGTTAGCGTTTCAGAAACTGTCACAGACTCACAAATCACCGTTACAAAAAATGATTCCTGCGTTCCAGATTCACACATGAAATTTATCGTGCAAAAAGTCGCAGAACTATTGGATTCACAAGGGATTCCATGTTGCCACTGCTCCAAAACCCGCTATATATTATCTCCATTATCAGCCTGCAAAGATATATTTAATACATTTACTCTAAATATTATCTGTCCCTACGGAAATGCCGCTTATCGGTTTGAGTTGTCCGTAAGTCCAGGGGATGAGTCTGCCCAAAAGATGCCTGCCGTGGCAGAGCCTTCTGCACTGAAAGGGGGGGAATAGACATGGCAAACCGCAATACACAGGGATTTCCTTCACCCGAAGAAGATCCACGTTTTCACGACACCTATCAGTTTTTACGCAGATACCGGGATGCAACCTACAGCCTGAAGGTAGTCGTACACCAGATGGAGCACCAGTTTAAGCTCCAATACGACAATGACATCGACAAATTTCTGGACTCCATCTATGCTGCCGGGGCTGATCTTACCGGAAGCGACATCGAACAACGGGCAAAAAGTATTGCCAGAAGCAACCAGATGCTGAAGCTTTTGGAATCATCCATCGATCTCCTCCGGAACAATCACAAGCATGGGGAACAGTATTACTGGATTCTCTACTACGCTTTTCTCTCTCCACAGGAAATGAAAAATACAGATGAGATATTGGATAAGCTGGCTCACCACATCACCAATATTTCCTACCGCACCTATTACCGGAAACGCAGGGCTGCGATTGAAGCACTCAGTACCATCCTTTGGGGATTTACTGCAAAAGAGACATTGGATACGCTCAACAAGTTCTTTCCAGAGTAATACATATCGCCTATCTCCTCGGCTTTTCGTAATATCATAAAAATGTTATACTAAAAAATGCAAAATATATATTGACTCTCACGGAACGTCATAGCGTACAGTTATCTTATCAGGAACAGGAGGTCAGCAACTATGAGGACAGTCAAAGAAATATCAGAACTTACAGGTATCAGCGTTCGCACGCTTCACTATTACGATGAAATCGGGCTTTTAAAACCAACACAAAAAAGTGATGCGGGATACCGGCTTTATGACGATAGGGCATTGGAAATATTACAGCAGATTCTGTTTTTCCGTGAGTTTGACATTCCTTTGAAAGAAATCAAAGCTGTTCTGGAGAATCCTGCTCTTGAAAGGAACCAGATCTTGCAAATGCAGAGAAAAATGTTGGTAGCAAAGAAAGAACGTATGGAACATCTGATTGCCAGCATTGATGATATCCTGAAAGGAGAGAATAAAATGGATTTTGCGATTTTTAGTAAAACGGAAGTTGAAGAAATGTTCCAAACTATGTTTGAACATATGCCTGACAATATGAAAGAACTTGCTGTAAAAGAGTTTGGAAGCATTGAAGAATGGAAAAAGCATTATATTAAGACAGTTTCATCAGAAGAAATGCAGAAAGGCTATGCTAAAGTTGTTGAGTGGTATGGAGGAAAAGAGCAATTCCTGTCTGTTGCCAACAATCCTATTAGCAAAGAGGCTGCAGAAAGTTACAACCAACAATTTGACAATCTTTTATACAAATTAGCAGCTAAAAAAGTATGTTCACCAGATTCTTCTGAAGTAAGAGAACTTGTTTCCGAATACGGTTTTCTTATGAAACAACTTTCACAGATAAAGAAAGAACACGGTCTGATGGTTGCACAGGCTCAATATTACCGTAATGAAAAAATCAAACCTATGATAGATGAAAAATACGGCAATGGTACAGCCGAATTCTTCGCACAAGCTTTCGAAGCATTTTATAAAGACAAGTAATCATTAGAACTACACAAAAGCACAACAATACACCATGCAGGGAATCAAAATGGTTTCCTGCTTTTTTTATGCCAACCAGTGAAAATGGCACAGAAATGACCTGCTTCTGCGATTGAAGCGTAAAATTACCCATGCTACAATAGGTATTGCTTATAGTTTTCCTTATTTCCAGCACCCATAGATGGTGCTTTTTTTGTACCTGTAAATTCAATCGCTGACAGCAGGTTCTATGTACTTTGTACGTACACTATACTTACAATACCAAACGTATCCTGTACGTACAGCCATATGTATAAAGTTTCCTATTATATATAGAAGGGAGTCAATCATGAAAACAAGGAACGAAATCTATCAAGGAGAGGGAGCCAAGCTCTTACGGTTCATTACCACTTACCATACTCTGAGGTATGACCAGGTTTTACAACTTTTCTCCCGACATGAGCAGTCTATCAAGTCATTGATTACCAGCCTCATCAAACAAGGGCGCATCATTTACGATAAAGAGCATGACCTTCTTTGTGACAGCCAGCAGTCTGCTGAGAATCCTGACTATGCTATAATTACATGCTTCTGGGTACTGCTGGATTTTAAGAAAGGTGTTGTATACCACACCAGTGGCGAATTTCCAATCAAGCTCAATTTCTTTTCGCAAGATGAACAATACGAAATCATCTATATCGGTGAAGAACAGGAGGCTCTGATCAATCATGTGATGGAAAGTATCCCATCACATGGTTCCAAACGCCTGATTGTCTTAGAATCCGAAAGCCAGGCTGCCAAAATCACCATTGATGATGTAGCCGCTTACTGCCTTGTAAATGAATCCGGTGCTGTCAGTTACTACATGAGAAAGTAGGTTATTATGACGCAAAATACACCAACCATTTACCAGCGGCTTGAAAAACTGGAAGGGGAGCTGCAAAAACTGACGAATACCGTTTACGCTCTGAAGGTCACTGATATCCAGAATTATGATAAAAATTTTGAGGAACTGAGCGTCAGTGCTGCTCTTCGGGCGGAGCGGATTGCCTGCCAGATGCGTAACCTTGTCTGTCCGGCTCTCTCCCCAAATCAAGCAGCTTATCTTCCCAAAGCGGCAGATGCACAGGGAATGCGGATTGCAGAACAGCAGGGGATTCTCACCATTACGCTTCCCGGACTGCTTCCGAAACGAAGAGTCCACACAAACACTGCATTTCTCCATGAACCGCTTAATTATATGCTTCGGGAGTATGTAAAACAAAATGCCCTGCCCCTCTATCGTGACTGCGTGATATGTTTCAGTCAAATATATGACAGGGAACTTCCTCAAAGACGTATCCGGGATTATGACAATCTGGAGTTTAAACAGATTCTGGATACACTTTGTACTTATGTTCTGACAGATGACAGCGGCTTTTTCTGTGATTCCTACTACACGACACAGCTTGGCTTAAAGGACTGTACACTGGTATCGGTTATGGAAAAAGCTGACTTTCCGAAATGGCTGCAGAACCAGAAAAATCATCACGAAAGCATGTCGGAAAATCTCCTGACTTCTCAGGCAGAAATCCGACATCGGTAAGAACCACCGCAGGGAACTTTGTTTTCTTGCTTTTTTTATCTCCAAACCACCGGAGATTTACCCAAGTATAGGCTTGCATGGGTAAGAACTGAATTGAGGTGATGCTTATTTGATAAGACCTGACACTACGAAATACCGCTTACTGGAAATGATAGGGATGTGCGGGGAATTTCCCGCAGACCAGCTAAACAGACTCATCCCAAGTGCCTCCTATGCGGAAAAACTCATTACGGATTTGAAGGCGGAACACCTCATCCGTACCCACTACCGGGATGCTCTCAGAGGCTACCGTCTTACAAAAGCTGCGAAAGAGATGCTGTTATCTGTCTCGCCGCTACGCTTCCAGTGCTATCTGACCGGCAATACCGAGACGAACCTCATCCGAAGTGAAGTATCCCGACGTATCCGCTTACATCAGAAAGCCGAAACGTATCTGACACTCCTTCATGCCGGGATTCCCTTTTATCCGGATGTAAAACCTGACATCTTCTGTAATCACCGCGAAGCTGGTTCCATCGGTATGCGAAGCCTTCCTCTTTTTTACGCTTCCAGAGAAATTAAGGAATTGGGCCCGGAGACCACGAAGATTAGGAACTCCCGCAGCATGGGCATCCTGATGGCACCGCAATGTGTCTATGTCCTTTATAACACGGGAAACGGAGTCCTGAAATGGGAATATCGAACGGAAGTCCGCTTAAACGCCTTCCTGCAGCATTACCTGCAAGGCTACCCTTACAACGGACATCCACAGATCCGGGCAATCATGACCGGAACCGACATGGAAATGGCTTTCCGGCTGTTTACCAGTACCGGAGGCTACAAAAAGAGCCTGTTTATGCTGGACACCTCCTTCGAGCATTTCCATTACCTTCCCAATACTCCGGAAGGGGAAGTGCTTTTAAAACTGCTGGTTCACCCTGAGATCATGGAAAAGCTGGACAACCTCCTGCTGTCCGATCTGGGCTGCCGCAGCGATTCAATTCCACTGGAACATGATGCCACGGATGCTTCCGGGAACCCCATCCTTCTTGCTTATGATTTTGACATGCAGCGAATCAACCGGTTCAATACCGGCTTAAATGTATACGGCAGATCCGGGAACCTGATCTGTTTCGATTTTCAGATTCCGGTCCTGAAAAAATACTTAACTGCCACAATCCATTTCTCCAGTATTGACCTTTGCAAATTCAAAAGGGGGTTTTTACATGAACCGTAAATGGTGGAAGCTCATTTATATGCTTCCGATCACCTTCTGCACCCTCTATGCAGGAGGCTATGTTGCTCAATTTATCCGCAACTATCAGACCTGGGAATCTGCCGGCAATTTTGCCGGAAACGGAACTGCCCCGCAGATCCCCTCCCCGCACCCGCTCGCCTGTCTGGATGCCCTGACTGCTTTCCCGTACAATCTGTATGGGATTTTTCTATGTCTGGCAGCTTTTGGACTCCTGACCTTCCTTCTCATGCGTATGGGATTTGACCGAAACGGGGAAATAACAGACCGGGGCCGGAACCTGAATTATTCCACAAAGGGAACCTATGGGACTTCCGGTTTTATGACTTTGGAGGAAATGCATCAGGTACTGGAGCTTACGAATGATGTCAAGAAACACAAGGGAACCATTCTTGGAAAACTGAACGGAAAAGCCGTTTGTCTCCCGAAGGATACCCGCATGAACCGGAATATTGCCGTTTACGGTGCCAGCGGTTCCATGAAAAGCCGGGCCTTTGCACGCAACATGATCTTCCAGTGTGTTGCCCGCGGGGAAAGCCTCATCATCACCGATCCAAAATCGGAATTGTACGAAAGTACAGCCACTTACCTTGAGAATGCCGGATATATCGTGAAATCCTTTAATCTTGTAAACCCGGAAAACTCGGATAGTTGGAATTGTCTGGGTGAAATTGGCGGACAGGAAACCATGGCACAGGTATTTGCTGATGTCATCATCCAGAATACCGGTTCTGCCAAAGGCGATCACTTCTGGGACAATGCCGAGATGAACTTATTAAAAGCTCTGATTCTCTATGTGGATCAGGGATTCCCACCGGAGGCAAAGAATATCGGACAGGTATACAAACTCCTGACCATGAGTTCGGAAAAAGAACTGAACAGCCTCTTTGACCTGCTTCCGGTCTCCCATCCGGCAAAAGTCCCCTACTGCATCTATAAGCAGGCAAGTGACACGGTACGTTCCGGCGTCATCATCGGACTCGGTTCCAGACTTCAGGTATTCCAGAACAAGCTGATCCGCCAGATCACTTCCTATGATGAGATCAACCTGACGCTGCCGGGAAAAGAAAAATGTGCATACTTCTGCATCACTTCGGATCAAGACAGCACTTTTGATTTTCTTTCTTCCCTGTTTATGACCTTCGTATTTATCAAACTGGTCCGTTATGCAGACACCTATGGGGAAGATGGAAAACTGCCGGTTCCGGTACATATCCTGGCTGATGAGCTGGCGAATACGGGAGCAATCCTATCGCTCAACAAAAAGATTTCCGTGATCCGAAGTCGAAACCTCAGTATTTCCTGCATTTTCCAAAACCTGCCTCAGATGCAGAACCGGTATCCCTTAAACCAATGGCAGGAAATCATCGGGAACTGCGACACTCAGCTATTTTTAGGCTGTACGGATGAGGTAACTGCTACATTTATCTCTAACCGCTCCGGTGATGTGACCGTTGGTGTCAGCAGCGAAGCCAAACAATTAAATAGCTGGAGGGTATCCGATTATACACCGGAATACCGCCAGACCAGATCCATCGGGAAACGAAAGCTCTTAACTCCGGATGAGATCCTGCGGCTCCCGCTGGATACTGCACTGATTATCCTGCGTGGTCAGAAGGTACTGCAGGTAGAAAAATACGATTACACCCTGCACCCGGATGCCCAAAAACTCATTCCCCGGAAGGCTTCCGAACATATTCCGGAATGGAGAAAAGGAGCATGTAGTGAAGAATATACGTACACTCCAACTATTCCTGCTTCCCACCCGAAAAAAACCGCTTCTTATGGAAAGCAGAAAAAGAAAAAAGCTGAACCGCACTTTGACCAGCAAAGCGTTTATCAGGAACCTGGCTATCACGATTTCCCGGATGACTTCTCAGCAGATAACTATTCGGATCACACAGACATGGTTCCTTTAGATAAAGATTCTATCATGTCATAATTTGAAAGGAGACACTATGATGCCAAACGAAACAACCAACACACCTATTTTAACTCTGGATTCCGATGCGAAGCTGGAAACAGCCCAGTCCATTTCAGACCTTACCTGGCATGAGATCCAGAATGCCTACCGTACCCGCCGGATCTTAACCGGAATGCTTGGCGGTATCGAGAAAACAGAAAACGGCAGCCTCATTGCCGTGGTTTACTACAAGGATTTCCGTACTGTCATCCCAGTAACTGAGATGATGATCCATCTCATGCAGGATGAAGCACACGATTATGGGGAGCTTGCTCTGCGGCAGAACAAAATCCTCAACAATATGCTTGGATGTGAGATTGATTTTCTGATTAAGGGATTAGATCCGAAGACACGCAGCATTGTCGCCAGCCGGAAAGAAGCGATGCTGAAGAAACGCCAGATCTTCTATCTGGATAAAGATGCTTCCGGAATGCCGAAAGTTTATGAAGACCGTATCGTGCAGGCAAGAGTCATTGCTGTTGCGGAAAAGGTAGTCCGGGCAGAAATTTTCGGTGTGGAAACCTCCATTCTTGCCAGAGACCTGTCCTTCGACTGGATGGGTGATGCCAGAGAACGCTTCCAGGTAGGCGATCACATCCTGGTACGCATCCTGGATGTGCGGGCAGACTCACCGGAGCAGGTCATTGTCCACGCAGATGTCAAAAGTGTGGAAGGCAACACCAGCAAGGAAAACATGAAAAAATGTAAGATTCAGGGAAAATACGCCGGAACTGTGGAAGACATCCATAAAGGCACCGTCTTTGTCCGGCTCTCCATCGGTGTCAATGCCATTGCCCACTCCTGCTATGACAGCCGGACAGTCGGGAAAAAGGATCAGGTATCCTTTGTGGTGACGCATATTGATGAAGAGCGTAATGTTGCCCTCGGCATCATCACCCGCATCATCAAGCAGACCATATAAGGCTTCCACCTTATTTTTAAATAGCTTTTTTTCATATACAGCACCAATTAGTCCAGCAAATACTCACGATACAGCTACATAAGGTGACAGAATAAAGTATTTTTCAGACCATTACCTTATTGTACTGAAAACGGTAACGTGTTATACTGATTCGGTATTACTGAACCGGAAAGACGGATGCATTTCGATTTTGCCCTCTAGTATCCAAGGAGGGTGATGCCCATGAATACAATGGAAGTATTGACTTTACTATTGGTAATTTTTGCGGCTTTGACTTATATAGATCGACATAATAAGAAATAGCATCCACGACCCTAGGAAAGTTTTGGATGCTATGACTTATACATAGAATATAAAATTTAACTGAGGGCATCAGATTTTGCATCTGAATACCTTTCTTGAGTTCATTATACACTGGGGGATTTGAGAAATCAAGTCCCCCTTTTTATTATGACATTGATTAGTATCTGCATTAAACATCAGAAATTTATATTCTTACTCACTGAAACGAATTCTCTCTATCAATGAATCTTTCCTTACTGACTTTGCAATGAATATTGCCAATAACATCTGTATCACAAACAATGTTAAAATTATAATAATAGCTGCTGTTACCGGATAATGGTATGTGCTGATATCAAACATTCCTGTACGCTTTGCATATAAAAACAACGGATATCCTGCAAGACTTCCCACTCCGATACTGATAATAAGAGTGCCTACTGTATAGAATATACCTTCCAACTGGAGCATCTTCATCAACTGACGGTCCGACATTCCGATTGCCTGCATCATGCCAAGCTCCTTTTTTCGCACATGGACACTATTGATCATTGTGTTAATCAAGTTCATAATGCTGATTGCTGCCAGAATGATGATAAATGCATAACATGCACCTCTAGTCATCTGCATGGCATTTTCCCATGTATCGTACTCATTCTTCCAGGTACGCATCTGCAGTCTGCCTGATCCATCCACAATAGCCTGTAGAGATGCTTCCAGTGCCTCATCATAATCCTTATCTGCAATCACCTGAAAATAGCTGGAAGAATTATTTATGGTAAGTTTCTCTGCCCCTTCTTTTGCCATGATAAGACAGTTATAGTTTGTCAGACCTCTTCCATATTCACCAATTGCTGCCACTTCAATCTCTTTTTGAAAGGTATTATCTCCATCATGAATATTGAGTTTCAGCTTATCTCCCACTTTAATATCTGGATACCAGTGAAGTAGCGCGCGGTCCAGAATCACTTTATCCCCGGATTTCAATTCCTCGTATGTGACATTGCCTTCAGTGATTCCTTTTTTCAGCTCTTCTGCGTATTCTTCCGGCACTCCATTGATAAATTCGGTTCCAATTTTTTCTTCAAAAGGTCCTCCTGATACCTTCAACGCGGTAAACACATCTACCCGCTCAACACCGTCAAGCTCCTCTATCTGCTGCTTTAGTCCTTCATTTAATGGATTATTCTTTTGAACCTCCGCCCATTCATATTCAGGATGCTCTTTATTCCCGGATTCCACAATTGGAGAAATCTCATATTGCCCCACAATCGAACTCTTTGCACTTTCCATCGGATTTGCACAAGACAGCACCGTTGCTACCATCATGACAAATATTCCGGTAACGGCCATAGATACAATCGTGATAGTACTCTTCTTTTTATTCTCTGCAAGATTTCTCTTGGTCAGTCGTCCGATATTCAGAAATTGATATCCCTTCCTGCTGCTTTTCTGTCGCTTACTGCCTCCCTGGTAACGCATAGCTTCTATTTCTGATACCTTCGCCGCCATACGCATAGGCTTCATCAGTGACAGATACACTGTACACAGAGTCACTGCAATTGCCAACAGATAAATCCACCAATAATAAAGTTGGACTTCTCCTTTAGCTACAACCTTGTATGCCTCTGTTATAAGTACGTTTGAATCCTTTGCATGTTCTACAAACTGGAGAAGTACAACTTTCACAGCAACTGTTCCGATCAAAAGTCCTATCGGAATGGCAAACAACGCCACTCCCATTCCCTCTCTTAGTACGATTTGTCTAAGCTGCCGTTTCGTAGCCCCGATTGCCTTTAACTTTCCAAATTCCCGAACCCTCTGGTTCATAGATACATAATAAACACTATAAATTGTGATAATGCCCGCCAATACAACAATAAGCATGATTCCTACAATCACCGGAATTGTAGCCGGATCCACATAATTTGCTGCAAGATACTCTTTATTAATATTCATGTCATCCTCGGAAATCCCGAACTGTCTGGCAATATTCTGTATCGTCTCTGTATAATCTGCAGTCGTATTTCCTTTCTGTCCATTCACCTGAAGTAAAAACCGATATTTCACCTGTTCTACCGGTATCTCCGCTTTCAGAAAGGCCTCTGAAACCAATGATGTATATTGTTTTTGTTCTTTGCTGCTCTCATTATCTGCTAAAAAACCACAGATTCGAAAGTCTTTCTCCTTCGTATAATCCAGTCCGTCATCTTTCAGAATCTGATAAGGTACTGTGATAGTGTCGCCGATTTTCCCATTCTGTCCTAATGCTTCCAGTATTCCTTTTGAAACCACAATATCATTTTCTTTCTGCGGAAGTTGCCCCTCTTTCAGCTTCACTTTATAAAGTTCCATCCCTGTTCTGTCCATATACATCATGGAAACCGTCGCATCTTCCAGATTCATGTACCCCGCATCGCTGCGGAGTCCGTAAGTTTTCACATCATGATGTGCCGCCAGTTTCATAACTGTACTCTCGTCCACGTTCCGATAAAGGGCATGCCATGTTGGATAAATCTTATTGATTACCGCAAAGTTCACTTCCACCATATCTTTTCCGATTGATGGGATTACGAACAGCAGTAATGTTGTCAGGATAATGGCAATTCCAATCAGTATGTTTTTGCTCTTATAATGCCGCATATTGCAATATGCAACTCTGGTCGTCATCTTCATTATCTTCTCACCGCCTTGCCATCTTCAATGATAATCATTTCATCCGCCATCTGGGCAATCGTTTCATCATGGGTAATCATGATAAGCGTCTGCCCGAAATCCGACACGCAGCTTTTCAATAGGCTCATAACCTCTAGCTCAGTCTGGGAATCAAGGTTTCCAGTCGGCTCATCCGCCAAAATTATCGCCGGTCTTGTCACCAATGCCCTGGCTATCGCAGTTCTCTGTTTCTGTCCACCAGACAAAGCAGACGGCATCGCATCTTTCTTATCCTGCAGTCCGATTTTTTTGAGAATATCTTCCACTTCCCGCGGCTTTACCTTGCGATTATCAAGTCCCAGCGGAAGAACGATATTCTCCCACACATTCAGCGATGGAATCAGATTAAAATCCTGAAAGATAAATCCTATCTTCTTTCTTCGAAACTGTGCCAGTTTATCATCTTTTCGAGAATAGATATCGGTTCCATCAATCCATACTTTGCCGGAATCCGGTCTGTCAAGCCCTCCAATCAGATGCAGAAGTGTAGATTTTCCGGAGCCGGAACGTCCTACGATAGCTGTAAACTTGCCTCTCTCTATCTGTAAACTTGTATGATCCACGGCTCTCACCTGATTCTCGCCTTCTCCATAATACTTTACTAGATCTTCTACTTTTAAAATACTACTCATATCTTCAAGTCCCCTTTCCATTTCATACCCCTACTATAACATTCCTGCATTACAAAACCCTTACAACAACCATAACAGTTTTGTAAGGGTTCCGACTATTCTCCTATTATGAGCGGCAGTGTCACTTTAAATATCATACCTTTCTCAGCCTTTCTTTTGGCTGCTATTGTCCCCCCCTGTTCTTCTATGATCTTTCTGGCAAGATACAGACCGACACCCGCTCCGTCTTTTACCTGTTCCTTTGCTTTCCTTCCCCGGTAAAATCTCTGATAGATCTTATGCAGTTCCTCCGCAGGAATGCCCATTCCTTCATCTTCTACTTCAATAAGCACATTGCTTGCTAGCTCCTGCGTCCTCACTGTAATCGTTGTATGTTCCGGTGAATATTTGACTGCATTCTCAAGGATATTCGTTAATGCTTCTACCGTCCATTTTGAATCATGGTTCACAACTATATCATCATCCATCTCCACCTGAATGGAAATATCTTTTCCTCTTGCCTTCATATAAATCTGACTGACAGCCTCTGTTAGCGTTTTCTTCAGGCTTTCATGAAGCGAATGTATCTGGATCATATGTGTTTCCAGCCTTGAAAGATTTACCAGTTCATTCAAGAGCTGTTCCAGTTTGGTAAGTTCCTGTGATTCCTGCTCCAGAAACTCCCTCTGTTCTTCTCCTGTAACCCGATTTTCTGCCACCAGCTCATGACTCATCCGGAGTGATGCAAGCGGAGTCTTCAACTGATGGGAAATATCTGTAATCAGACTCTTCGTACCATTTTCTTCCTGCTCCAGACGTTCCTTCAAATCTTCGAAATATTGCCCCAGCTCCTTTACAGATTCCCACACCTTTAACCATTGTTCCGATTCTGATGTTTCTTCAGGATATGTTTGGAATTTTCCTTTTCTGAATTCCTGCAGACATTCATATAATTGCTGTAATTGTTCCTCATCACCGTATCTGCTCCAGTTTTTTCTTCGGTCCAGGTACAAGAACAGGCTACATACTATGACTCCCACTAGTAATCCAATTCCCCAGATAATCCTTATAACCACATCTGAAGATCCACTCCCTGAGTGATAACCATAAGTTTCTTCCAGCATCTGTACGACTCTTTCTATCTTCTGATCGTCCCGGTCTCTTATAAAATCTACTGTTCCTGACTTTTCCCAGATTGCAACTATTTCCCCTTCCAGTTCAGGATGTTCTGCAAGGAGCAGTGCTATCTGCGTTGCTTTCGCATTTTCCTCATACTTTGTTATCAGATACATTCCTACTGTAAAAAATACTGCAAAGATTACATATACGATAAAATACCGTTTTAATTTTTGTTTACCTTTCCGGTCCATATATATCCCAGTCCTCTCACATTCGCTATCTCTTCTGTTCCAAGTTTATTCTTCAGTCTGCTTATATTGACAGTAACCGTATTATCATCGACAAATTGACCGTCTATATCCCATACATGCTCCAGGATACTTTTTTTTGAAACAATCTGTCCTGCATTCTCCCAGAGATACAGCAACAGAGAGAATTCTTTCTTACTTAAAGTAACTGGTTCATCCCCTTTATACACCTGCATCGTTTTCATATGCACCGTAATCTCTCCGGAAGACATAATCTGTGCCTGTACCTTAGAAAGCCGTCTCATCAATGCGTTCACCTTCGACACCAAAGCCATCAGTGAAAATGGTTTGGTAATATAATCATCTGCCCCTGTATCATAACCATTTACAATATCTATTTCCTGATCCAAAGCCGTAAGATAGATAAGATATGTATCTCCACCTGCACGTACCATCCTTCCAAAATCCAGTCCTGTACCATCCGGCAATGTAATATCGCTGATAACAAGAGCATAATCTCCTTTTTGAAATGCTTCTTTTGCTTCCTTTATTGTATAAACCTGACGAACCTCATACCCTTCCCGTGAAAGTAACAGGGCAATTCCCCGATTTAGATTCAAGTCATCCTCCAGTAATAATATTTTCTGCATCAAATACTCCACCTCTATTTGTAATAACCTGTTCTTTTATCATATCAGTCCTATCTTTTGTCTACAATAAAAATAAAATTAACATACATACTTTTCCTTCATATGTTCAAGGATTTCACCGGATACTGCTTCAGAAATCGATCAATCCATTTCTGATTGCTTCTCTGTAACATCCGAAGTCTGGATAAAAGCTGTAGACAACTGCAGCTCTATGTTACTAAAGTCCTATCCATCAATACAGGAGTTATAGAATGCCGTGAAGATACCGTCAAATTCCATTTCAATAATATGTAGGCTGTCCATTGTGTGCTCCAGATAAGTCAGTGTTCCTCTATCCAAATCTATACTCGGCTTTCCTAGTGAGTTTGCTATTACATCTGGATTTGTAATTCCAAACATCTCCTTTATATCCGGCATAAGATAATCCACGATATCCGGCAGCCTTTTCTCATACGCCTGTGCCAGTTCAACTGCATGCTTCTCATAATCGGAATGTATACTGTCACAGACAAATTCAATCCCGTTTATTTCCATCTTATAGTAATCATTATTCTCATCATAGACAAACGCTGTACCCTTACTTTTTTTATTTTTTTCCAAAATCCCCATGATATATCTACACTTTCCCGGTTCTTCCGCCATACACAGTCTAAAAAACTGTAACTTAATGCTTACGTTTGTAAAAAATAACTCCTGCCAAAATCAATAAAATAATTCCAACTACAATCATAAAAATAAAATTATCACCATTTAACTTCCCTGCTATGAAAATAGAAGTCGGGCCATCCGCACCACCAATAACAGAAACGGCTGTGTTTTCTTTCTGCTTCAGTACAATGCCAATGACTGCCAATACAATTCCTAAAATTCCGGCTATGATTCCCAATCGCTTTTTCATTGCTACCACCTCAAATCATTTTTATCTGCTCAATCAAATGTAAATTGTTATGCAAGTATTTCTATGCAAATGAAGCATAGATAACCCATATTTCTGCAAACATTACCAATAAAAGTACACCATCTATCATCCAATTAAACTGAATGTCCGTTAAGAAAGTTTTTGAATGTGTCAGGCAATATTTTACTTTTTCTCGTCCAGTCAAAAAAGTGATAAGCACTTGTAATATAGGAAATAAAAATATTTGTATTTTTCTTCCATAATCATCCGCAATCCCATTTGCAAAATGTACTGGAATAATACTCGGTAAAAAAAATATACTTACAAGAGCAAGCAAAAATCCTATTATACAAATTATCCATGTGAATTTTCTAGTATTGATAAATTTCATAACAATCCTTCTTTCTGCTAAATTCAAGTTTTTCCAATACATAACACGTACTTACATTATACTCCTCACCAATGCAAACCTCAATTTATTCTCCATCCTTTTTCCCGTTATTAAGCTTCGGGCAGTAAAATGCCTTTACTTCCACCCCATCTTCCTCCGACTCAATTTCCACATAATAATCCCGGATAAAGTATCCCGCATTATGCTCCTGAATGGCGTACAGCTCCAATGTCTGAAAATCCACCAGTACCAGATCACGGGGCTTGGGTTTTTGCGTTTCCTCACAGAATACCTCCATGCTTTCCACCAGCTTATCCAGGCATTCCTGACACAGATGGTTCTGTACTTTTTTCACATCGAAGATACTATCTTCCCCGTAATCCACCGATACTTCGGAAATCCCGTAATCCGACATCTGCTCCGTATGGAAAAAGCAGCCGCCTTCTCCTGTCCCGGTATAACCCATATGCCCGTTTCCCTGCGGGCCGGTAAGATTCCCGTCCTCATCATGATTCCGGATATGCATATCCATCACATACCAGTGATTGGTACAGATCACTCCCAGATCGTCAAACTTCCGGAAATAATCCATCATACTCCGTTCATCGCTTCCACACAGCCAGCACTGTTTTGGATCTTTCAGCTTGCTTTCTACTGATTCAGGCACCTTTCTTTCTACCGGGTGATATTCCTGCTCCTGTGTTTTTTCAAGATAACCTGTCAGATCCAGCCGGCTGATTCCCAGTCCGATCAGAATTCCTGACGCACATGCCAATAATCCCACATATCCCTTTTTCATATTATAGTCATCCTTTAAGAATTAGTTTTATAATGCTTTTAGGATTACTATATCAAATCTTACAATCACTTTCATCATAAATCGCATATTTTTATGTGTTTTATTGCATATACAGCTTTCAAAAAAACTGCCTGCGGCAATTTCGCAGACAGCTTCTATTTCATCATCTCTTCAATTATCACATCCAGCATCCGAAGCACGCTTTCCTGCTTCTTCGGTGTGAGCCTTTCCAGCTTTCCTTCCACTACAGAAGTATGTTCCATTCTGGTAAGAGGAATCACTTCCTTCAGCACTTCATTCGGTTCCGCACCTAATACATTCAACAGCTTTACAAATGTTTCCATCGTAGGTGTTTTCACTTCCCGCTCAATCGCACCCAGATGGTTGGTACTGATATCCACCAGTTCAGCCAGTCTCTCCTGCGTAATTCCTGCCTCTTCCCTGTACCTGCGGATTGCCTTTCCCATTCCTTTCACACGCACACCTCCTCCTTCCAGTATTCACTAACGCTTAAAGCATTAGTCATGTAAATCCAGTATAATTGGTTGCAAATCACGCTTACAGTATCCATAAGGATTGCATTTATAACGCTTTTAGCGTTGGTCACATTTTTGGCACTCCATCGTCTGTAACTGGCACAGTCCTGCGATTGTAGCGGTAATTTACCCATGTTAAAATTGATATTGTCAAAATTATATGCAGAACGAAACGCAGCACTGCCGTATGGGAAGCCTCTCCTGCGGCAAATAAGCTGCGTTTTTTCTGTAAGATAGGAGGATCTTTACAATTTCATACTTTGATTTAGGACGCAGCCTGCATTGACCGGGCTGCGTCCTTTCTTGAGGCAGGAAAACCATAAGCAAAGGCAGGGGAGGTAATTCTCCTGCCGCTCTTATAAAAAGGAGGTACTTTTACGTGAAACACAAACTGAAAAACGCTCCGCCGGACACAAAACGGCATGTCAATTATGGCAGATGCCTGTATGCTGCATTTCTGGCTGTCACAGTCCTCTGCGGATACACACAGCCGGTTTTTGCCGCTACCATCTGGACCAAAGCCAATGAGATCATGAAGGATGTCTATAACCAGATTATCCTCATTTCCACCATTGCTGCAGTTGTAACTGCATCGGTTGCCCTTCTGATGATGAATTTTTCCAAAAGCGGAAAAACCGTGGACGAATCACGTGCATGGCTCAAGCGTATCGTCATTACCTGGGCGATCTTAAACGGGCTTGGCTTTATCATGGCTTACATCACCCCGTTCTTTGCAGGCGGAAAATGGAACGGATAGACGAAAGGAGATGCCACTATGGGAATACTTGACGGAATCGTGGAATGGATTGCCGAACAGGTCATGAACATTCTGGATCTGATCACCACTTCAGTCCTCGGTGCTCTGGGCTGTTCCATGGATACGTTTCTTCGCTACTTTCCTGCAGCCGAGACCATGTATCAGGTCTTTCTGGCACTGGGCATCGGGCTGATCCTCTTAAACTGGGTATGGCAGCTCTTTAAAAATTACTTTATGGGAGCCGGTATCGAAGCGGAAGATCCCATTAAGCTGTCCATCCGTTCCTTCCTCTTTATCTTTCTCACCTTCTATGCGAAAGATATTGTGGATCTGCTCCTGAAGATTTCAGGAACACCGTACAACTGGATTTTGACGGAAGACCTGCCGCCTTTAAAATTTGCGGATTTTAACTCCGTAGTCACAGTCATCCTGGGAGTCTGTGCAAATGGGGCGGTAGCCATCATTGCACTGATTCTGGTACTGATTCTGGCGTGGAACTACATCAAGCTGCTCTTTGAAGCGGCAGAACGTTATATTCTTCTGGGGGTACTGGTCTACACAGCCCCGGCAGCTTTTTCCATGGGTGCCAGCCAGTCAACCGGAAATATCTTCAAAAGCTGGTGCCGGATGCTTGGCGGCCAGTTCTTTTTGCTGCTGATGAATGCGTGGTGCCTGCGGCTGTTTACTTCTATGGTCGGCACCTTCCTTGCCAATCCGTTATCCCTATAAGAAAGGAGGACCAAAATGAAACTTAGAAAGAAACTCATACCATTCCTGGTATTAACTGCCTGTCTGGTACTGTTTTGCTCCATGCCGGTCTTTGCAGCGGAGCTTACGGAAGCAGACGTGGAAGCGGCAGTTGCCAGTCAGGGAAAGGAGGCGGTAACCGGAAATGTCTTCGTCTGGTTCCTGTGTGCCATTGCCTTTTTAAAGGTATCCCAGAAAATTGATTCTTTTCTGGCATCGCTTGGCATCAATGTCGGCAATACCGGAGGAAACATGATGGCTGAACTTCTGATTGCAGGACGGAGCCTGACCGGTTCCATGCGTTCCCATGGTGGTGGCGGCTACCGCAAAGCCTCTTCTCCCGGAAGTGCGGCTGTCGCAGGAAGCTTCCTATCCGGCGGGCTTGCCGGAGCGGTGGGAAGACAGGTACAAAGGGAAGCGGTCAATTCCGCAACCGGTTATACCGAACACAGCAGTATCGGGAACATGCTTTACCAGTCATCCCTGAACAAAGGCGGAGACTTTGCCAATCAGGTCATCAGCAACATTGCACAGGGAAATTACGGTCAGGTGGGTTCCATCAAGGGCGCAGACGCACAGAAAGCCTTTACTTCCTATATGGGCATCAAGCCGGGCGGCGGTTCTTCCTATGATAATGTAGAAATCGGCGGCGGACGGATCACCGGTACCGAAACCGGAAGTTCCGGGAACCGGGATTTTGCCCTGTACCATGCCGACCAGTATGCAGCTCCGACTCAGGGCTCCTACTCTACGGTGCAGTCCGTAGACGGTTCCACCTGGTACAAGCAGTATGCACAGGATACGGTAGAAAAAACACCATATACTTCCGGCAACGGCAAAGTAGCCTACAATGAATCCATTGTCCAGAAACTGCCGCCAGCCCCACAGCGAAAGGAGCGTATGTAACATGCCAAAAACAGCCTTGATGGGCAGTCCTCTTGCTGTCATCGGTACAGTATTCCGGCACAGGCGCACCCTTGCGAAAACCGGAGCAGCCGTCGGCGGTGTACTGATGCTTCCCATGCTGTTCCTTGTCATGCTTCCGGGACTCGTCTTCGGAGACCTCACTGAAAATACCGGAGCACTGACCAGCAACACGGTAATCAGTGAAAATATCCGGGCTTCCAATCAGGCAATCGTGGAGGTGCTTCAAGAAAGCCATGATGCACTGCTTGCTAAGATCAATGCGGGAATTTCCAGACTCCCAGAAGGAGATACTGCCTCTATCAGCGATCCTTACGCTTCCAGTATCATCGTAAATGCGAACCAGCTCATCGCACAGTTTTGTGCCAGCCAGGATGACTATAAAAATATAAATATCAGCAAACTCAAAAGCCTGATCCGGGAAAACGAGGACGGGCTTTTTTCTTATGACGTTACTTCAGAAACGGTCACGGTAGAAGTTCCGGCAGAAGAGGAAAATGCACCACCCAGAAAGGTTACTTTTACCCGCCATACCTACACGGTCAGCTATGCCGGAGATGCCTACTTTGCAGATCACGTCTTTCATCTGACCGATAAGCAGAAAAAAACGGCAGACAGTTATGTGGAAAACCTGACCATGTTCTTTGGCGGCTCCGCTTCCGGTCTTGCCATGGCGGTAGGTGTCAGCGATGAGGTGCTGGCTTACCGGGCTACCATCCAGCAGGTCGCACAGAAATACGGCATGGAAGCTTATGTGGAACTCCTCATGGCAGTCATGATGCAGGAAAGCGGCGGGCGTGGAAGCGATCCCATGCAGGCGGCAGAAGGCGGCTTTAATAAGAAATACCCCCATGTCCCCAACGGCATCACCGATCCTGCTTATTCCATCGAATGTGGGATTCAGGAATTAAAGTATGCACTGGATAAAGCAGGATGTACCGGACCTACCGACCTGGACCGCATCAAGCTGGCACTTCAGGGTTACAATTACGGCTCCGGCTATATCGACTGGGCAATGGAACGTGACGGCGGCTATACCAAAGAAAACGCCATTGCTTATTCGGATATGATGTGTGCCCGTCCGAACTGGCATTATGACCGGTATGGGGACAAGGAATATGTGGAGCATGTTCTCCGGTATTATCAGATTACCAATACCGGCGGAAGCTATCCGGCAAACGGAATGCAGATTCCGCACTATCTCCAGACCGATTACGGGAACATCCCTTATGGCGGCAGCTCCATCGCATCTTCCGGATGCGGGCCTACCAGCTTTGCCATGATCGCCAGCTACCTGACCGGGAACACTATTACCCCTCCGGATGCGGTGGCATGGTGCGGGAATTCCTATTATAAGCCGGGAGTTGGAACCTACTGGAGCTACTTTCAGGCTGCAGCCAGTCATTTCGGCTGTGGCAACGTCACACAGACCAGCAATGCCAATACGGTACTTCAGGCACTCTCCGAAGGCCGTCCGGTCATCTCCTCTCAGCGGGCAGGACTTTTCACCAGCGGCGGGCACTTCATCGTGCTCCGGGGTGTTACGGCAAACGGCAAGATACTGGTCAATGATCCCAATGACAGTGACGCAAAGAACTATATTAACCGTGAATTTGATATGATGTCGGAAATCCATGCCACGGCAAATGCCTACTGGATCTTCGACAAAAGATAAAGGAGCCATTATGAACAGAACAAAAGTGATTCTTTCCATTTTTCTGATGCTGTTTCTGCTGCTTGCCGGACTGGTTCTCCCCAGTTTCTGGAAAAGCCAGAAAAAAGAAGCTTCCGGAAACAAAGGCAGGGAACCGGCAAAGGAAACAACAGAAACAAATTCCGATACCCCCATGCCGGAATATCTGGATTTTGTTGCTTTAAAAGCATTTTTCTCCGACAGCCAGATTGCTTCTCTCAAAGAGCAGTTTCCTGTCTACCTAAAAGAGTATGTCAAAAAAGAACAGACAAGCATCACCTTCCTGCCGGAAAAAACCAGCTACCCTACCGAAACAACCGTCTGCCTGATGTTTTCACTTTCCGATCAGGATACGCTTCCGGTTACCTACCACACCCCGACGGGTGTGTTTTTATTTGGAGAAGACGGGGTACAGGTCTCTGCAGATACGACTGTTTACGAAAAGCAGACCGATGATTCCCTGCCGTCCTTGACTTCGCAGGACATCGAACACCTGCAAGAAGGCGGGTATCCGGATACTTCTGACAGCCCGGAAGCTCCGGACACAGAATCCGGCAGTGCCTCCACACCTTCGGAAGATGCGAAAGATACGAAAAAGGAGGTGCAGCCATGACACAGCCAGAAGAAACACCGGTTTCCTTTATCCCGCCCAACTTCATTGAGAAAGGCAAGATCCTAAACGGAACTTTTGACATCCGCAATGCCATAGAAAGCATTGTTCTTTCCCTGGCAATCGGTATCCCTGTTTTCCACCTGCCGCTGTCCCTGACTGCCCGCATCATCATTCTCTGCATGACCGCACTTCCGGCGGCAATGGTAGCCCTGATTGGAATCGGCGGAGAGAGCATCACTGCCTTTCTGATGAATGCCCTGCGTTTTGTAGTGAACCGCAGGGTAATCTGGAGGTCCGACAGTCTTCCGGAAGGAAAGCCACTCAGGAAACCACGTTCCAAAGAGCCAAAGACAAAGAAACACCGGAAAGCAGAAAAAATGGCAAAGCCTTCCAAAGTAATGGCATCGGCTCCCCCGCAGTCTGAACCGGACGCACCAGCCCCGCCAAAAAGTAAAAAAAAAGAACACCGGCAGTTTGATACCTCCACCAAGCGGGGCATCAAAAAACAGGCAAAGGAAGATATCCGTTATCTGAAGTGGGAGCAGAAAGAAGCCAGCCGACAGAAAAAAGAGGCGGCGAAACAGATAAAAATCCAGAAAAAAACGGAAGTCCGGAGACGAAAGGAGGAAGAAAAACGGGCAGTTTCCGAAAAGCGGGCGGCAAAAAAAGAGCAGAAAAAGAAGGGGGGTTCCAAGAAGGACGCCTCATCTGCCACGGCAAACCCCGTTTCCCGGAAAAAGCGAAAGAAAGACCAGACCTTGGAGGATTATCTTCCGGTGGAAAAAATCGCAAACGGGATCGTCTATACCACAGACGGACGGTACGTGAAGATCCTGGAGATTGAACCAATCAACTTCCTGCTTCGAAGTGCCAGAGAACAGCAGGGCATTATCTACAGCTTTATCAGTTACTTAAAGATCAGCCCGGTCAAACTCCAGATCAAGATGATCTCCAAAAAAGCAGACATCAATAAGCATCTGGAGCAGTCCCGGCTGGAGCTGGAACGGGAAACAGATCCCCACTGTCAGGAACTGCAAAGGGATTATATCCAGTTCGTTCAGCATTTAAGTTCCAGAGAAGCGGTTTCCAGACGATTCTTTCTGATTTTTGAATATGAACCGTTTAATATCAACCGGAAAGAAGAAGAACGGGAAATTCTTGCTGCTCTTGAGACAGCGGCACAGACTGCCAAAACCTTTTTGTACCAGTGCGGGAATGAAGTGGTCACCCATGACAATGAGGATGAATTTACCACAGATGTCCTGTACACACTGTTAAACCGTACCCTTTGTACGGAGGTTCCGCTTCCGGACCGGATCAGCACTGTACTGTCCGCCTATACAAAGGAAAATCGCATGGAGGAACTGGATCACATCCGGATCAACGAGTTTCTCGCACCGGAAAGTGTGGATTTCAAGCACTCCCATTATGTGCAGATCAATGGGCTTTACCATTCCTACCTGCTTGTGCCGTCTGACGGCTACAAAAACCGGGTAACTCCCGGATGGCTGTCACTCCTTGTCAATGCCGGGGAAGGGATTGATATTGATTTCTTTCTCCAGAAACAGCCAAAGGACAAGATTCAGCAGCGTCTCGGTCAGCAGATCCGTATCAACCGTTCCAAATTAAAGGATGCGTCCGATACCAACACTGATTATGACGATCTGGATTCTGCCATCCGCTCCGGATATTTTCTGAAGCAGGGACTTGCCAACAACGAAGATTTCTATTACATGAATCTTCTCATCACCATTACTGCTTCCACGTTGGAAGAACTGCAGTGGCGGATTCAGGAAATGAAAAAGCTCCTGATCTCGCAGGATATGAACTTACACTCCTGCTACTTTTTACAGGAGCAGGGATTTTTATCCTCTCTGCCGCTGGCAAATCTGGACAAGAAGCTTTTTAAGCTGTCCAAGCGGAACGTACTGACTTCCGGGGCGGCAAGCTGCTATCCCTTCGTCAGCTACAGTATCTGCGATGATAACGGAATCCTCTTTGGGGTAAACAAGCATAACAATTCCTTGGTCATTGCGGATATCTTTGATTCCAGGCAGTACAAGAACAGCAACATCTGTATCTTAGGCTGTTCGGGAGCAGGAAAGACCTTCACCATGCAGACCATGGCACTAAGGATGCGAAGAAAAGGCATCCAGGTGTTCATCATCGCTCCGCTAAAGGGACACGAATTTTACCGGGCTGCAAGGAATGTCGGCGGAGAATTTATCCAGATCTCTCCTGCCAGTAAGAACTGTATCAACATCATGGAAATCCGGAAGGTAGACAATTCTGTAAATGAACTGCTGGACGGACCGACACTAGATGCCTCCGCACTGGCAGGCAAGATCCAAAGGCTTCACATCTTCTTCAGTCTGCTGATCCCGGATATGTCCCATGAGGAGAAGCAGCTTCTGGATGAAGCCCTAATCAAAACCTATGCCAGAAAAGGGATTACACATAAAAATGAATCCCTGACAGATCCGCAGCATCCGGAGCAGTACAAAAAGATGCCCATTCTGGAGGATGTCTACAATGTCCTGCTGGAAAGCGAGGATACCAAACGTCTGGCTCATATCCTGAACCGCCTGGTTCACGGTTCTGCTTCTTCCTTTAACCAGCAGACCAATGTGGACCTGACCAATAAATATACGGTACTGGATATCTCCGAACTGACCGGTTCCAGCGATCTTTTAACGGTCGGCATGTTCGTTGCCCTGGATTATGTCTGGGATAAAGCGAAGGAAAACCGTACCGAAGAGAAAGCCATCTTTGTCGATGAGGTCTGGCAGCTCATCGGTGCATCCAGCAACCGGCTTGCAGCGGAATTCGTACTGGAGATTGCCAAGATCATCCGTGCTTACTCCGGAGCCGGCATCTTTGCCACACAGGATTTAAACGACTTCTTTGCTCTGGATGACGGGAAGTACGGCAAGGGTATCATCAATAACTGCAAGACCAAGATTATCCTGAACATGGAGGATGAAGAGGCACAGCGGGTGAAGACTATCCTGCATCTATCGGAAACAGAAGTAATGAACATCACCCATTTCCAGCGGGGCAACGGTCTGATCTCAACCAACAACAATAACATCACTGTGGAATTTAAGGCTTCCAATCTGGAAAAGGAGCTGATTACCACAGATCGGCAGGAGCTTCTGGAAATCCTTGCGAAACAGAAGAAACAGGCTGTGTAACTTTTGGCAGCACTGACGCTGCCCTTTTCATTTGAACTTCAAGAAGGAGGAGACTTATGTTACAGACATACAAATCCTATACCAGACGGACGCTGGCTATGCTGCTGGCAGTCCTTGTCGCAGTCGGCGCATTGTTTTCCGGCAGTTTTCCGGTTCATGCAGCCGACGGCACCATCAGCTATAAGGCAGGTGCCAATATCCCTTACGGCAGCTATTTTACCTCCCGCATGAGCTTTGACGGGAGCAATACTGCCTACTGCGTGGAACCACTGAAGAAAACACCTTCCTCTGGTTCCTATTCCTATGACCTTTTAAGCCAGAACTCCCCGCTCAGAAAAGCGCTCTACTACTTAAACGGCGGTTACGGCTACGATAAAGTCGTCAAGGATAAATATTTCAGTGGCTGGAGTGATGATAACAGCTATGTCATCGGACATCTGGTTGTCGCTTACATCTATGCCGGTAATTCCGCTGACACCGGAGCTTTCCATGGCGCCCCGCAGTCCTATATTGATAAAGCACTGGAAGTAGCCAGTGCCATTCAGGGACTTCCGAACCCGCCGGAAGGCTTCCGGGCATTCATCGTTCCGGGACAGGGCAGCCAGACCATTGCCGGAAGCTGGTATCAGGTTCCAAACGGCTGGATCGAACTGAAAAAATCTTCTGCCAACGGAAGCGTATCGGACGGGAATCCGAATTACAGCTTAAAGGGTGCTGTGTATGGGATCTATCAGGGTGAGAAGCTCATCCAGAAACTGACCACTGATGAAAACGGGTATGCCAGATCCGGCGAACTGGAGGAAGGCGATTATACCATAAAAGAGCTCTCTTCTTCCAAAGGCTACATTGTAGACACCAAAGCTCACAAAGTCACCGTAAAAGCAGAACAGACTTCTGCTGCAAACGTAACAGATATTCCGCAGAATAATCCCATGAATCTGGTGCTTGAAAAGCTGGATGCCGAAACAAAGAAAGCCTCCCCACAGGGAGCAGCTTCCCTTGCAAACGCAGAATTTACAGTCAAGTTCTATACCGAGCAGTCTGACAGTGATCCTGCGGAAGCTGGAAAGAAACCGGCACGTACCTGGGTATTAAAAACAGATGTTTCCGGAAAGATGCATTTTACCAAAGATTCCTTTGTAAGCGGCGATGCCTTTTACTATACCAGTGATGGCAAGACCGTCTGTCTTCCGCATT
>NZ_JRFU01000144.1 GCF_003122485.1 Eubacterium ramulus | reverse complement strand
TGTTTCTCACCACCTATAGAGGTGGGAGTCATCTCCCATCTGATATAATCACACTTTTATGAGGGAATCGCCTTTTCGATCTTCTTTTTCCAAACACCGCTCAGGTATCTTAAGCCGCCGACACCTGCTGCGCACCACCATGTAAGCGGTGATACCCACCAAAGTCCATGATAGCCCCACAGATAAGAGAACAAAAATGCAAAACCGATTCGCGTAATAACCTCACTGATGCCCATCCAGATTGTGATCTTAACATCACCAACTGCACGAAGCAGATTGTGGAACAGATTCAGTGTTCCAACACCGATTAAAAATGGTGCAAAAATATGCATATACTCCACACCACAACCGATAGACGCCTGATTATCGGTAAACAAACGCATCAACAGCGGAGCCAGGATAAAAATCAACGGTGACACAATCGCATAACCAATGGCATTCAACGCAAATGTTGTGCGAAAACCGGCTTTAATTCGTGAAATATTTTTTGCACCGGTGTTTTGTCCCGCAAAAGTTCCAAGAGCGGTTCCCAGTGCATCTCCTACCTGCATACCAAGACCTTCCACTTTTACACAGACACCGTAGGCTACAACCAGCGTCGTTCCGTATGTATTTACAACCGCCTGTAAAGTCATATCCGAAATGGAAATAATACTCATCTGCAAAGCTGCCGGCAGACCATATACAAGCATCTTTTTTCCAATAAATGTATCCAGTTTCAATTTATCCCTGCGAATCCGTAGCATCGGCAGAATTTTCCATGCATAAAGCAGACACGCCACACCTGAAACAATCTGCGCCAGCACCGTTGCAAATGCCGCACCGCCAACGCCCAACGGAAGCACAGCCACAAATAATACATCAAATACAATATTCAGCAAACTGGAAATTCCAAGGAACACCAGCGGAACCACCGAATTTCCCAGAGACCGCAATACCGCAGAAATCCAGTTGTACAACATTGTTCCGATACATCCCGCACAGATCAGTCGCAGATACAATACCGCCTGATCCAACACCTCATCCGGTGTCTGCAGCACGATCAGCAGCGGTTTTGTCACGATCAGACCAACCACCGTCACGATGATCGTCATCCCCAACGCAATATATATGGAAGAAAAAAATGTTTTTACTACGTTATCCGCTTCCTTAGCACCGTAATACTGCGACATAACCACCGTCACACCAGTGGTCAGACCGATGATCAGCGAAAACATCAGATACATGCCAACGCCTGCCACACTGACCGCCGCCAGCGCATTGTCCCCCAAAAAGTGACCCACAATATACGAATCTGCGAAATTATAGATTCTCTGAAAAATCAATCCCAGCAATACCGGCATCGCAAACTTCAAAATCTGCGGTGCAATACGTCCGGAAGTCATATCCACCATAACTTCTTTTTTCATACTCGTCTCTTCCCCTTTCAATTCCCACTTTTTATGCTTCCATCTCAAATAATCTTCAAAGTCAAACTGATATAGGCAATTCCCCCACATTTACACAATTGAAGCAGAGAATTTCCTTAATTTGGTTAAATGAACATGAAACCAGATCCACGATTTTGCTCAACTTATTTCATGGCACTTCTTAACCATGCTTGTATTGTATCTCATACCATTTTGAAAAAATAGTGATTTTCTTCCCAAAAACTGTAAAATCGTATCGCAAACAGCACTTTTTTCATGTATTATAGAAACAAATAAAATAAAGGAATTTTACTATGAAATTAAACTATAATGAAAAAGAACTGCATCAGCTTTTACAGGACTTCCACGACTTAACAAAACTGACACTGACCCTCTACGATCCCGAAGGAGAATGGATCTTCAGTTATCCGACAAAAGAAAACTATTTCTGCAATTGTATCAAAACTTCCCCGGAAGGAGCTGCCCTCTGTGAAGCTTCCGACCGTGCTTCCTTTGAAGCAGCAAAGGCTTCCGGTGAATGTGTCATTTACAAATGTCATGCCGGTTTGATCGAAGCCACCGCGCCAATCGTCAGCGACGGATTTACCATCGGCTACCTTATGATGGGACAGGTTGCAAATGCAGCCTCCCCGGAACAGTTACAGTCACTAATTGAACATGCATTACATAAATATCATTTAAACGAAGCAGAAAATGACAGTTGGAAACAGTATGCTGCTGCGACTCCCTGTATCTCTGACACACAGATTCACGCCGCCGCAAGAATCATGGAAGCATGTATTTCTTCCATCCTGTACAAAAAACTGATTTCCATCGAAAAGCAACAATTTGAACAGAACATCAACACTTACATCCTGAATCACCTGACCGAAGATCTGTCCGTAGACCGCCTTTGCGAACACCTGCATCTGAGCCGCCGCAAACTCTACGAATATTCAGAAGAATTTTTACATTGCAGCATCGCCAAATACATAAAAAAAATGCGCCTGCAACATGCACAGACACTGTTGTCTGAAACAAATTTACCTATTTCCACAATTTCCGAACAATGTGGCTTCTCCGACTACAACTACTTCTGTCGAATTTTTAAACAAGAAAACGGTATGTCCGCACGAAGCTATCGCGTAGCACAGCAGACATAATTTTCTGTGATACTATATTTTTATTTACGGAACACACACTTTATATAACACAATATGTACTAGACACACATATTGTATTTACCTTTTGCTGTAACTCTCGCTTTGTGTCGTGGTGATTTCACGCACTTTTTGTTATCGTTTTTCCTGAAAGGAGGCAAAAGCAACAACATGTATCAGAAAAAGATCGGTCTTTTTTTAAAAGAACTCAGAAAAGAAAAAGAACTTACGCAAAGTCAGCTTGCAGAACAGCTCAACGTATCTGACCGCACCGTATCCCGCTGGGAAACCGGAACGAATTTACCAGATCTGTCTGTATTAGTTGAACTTGCAGATTTTTATGATGTTGATATCCGTGAAATCATCGACGGAGAAAGGAAAAGCGAGAATATGAATGTAGAAATGAAAGACACTTTAATGAAAGCGGCACAATATGCCACAGAAGACAAACACATGCAAATGAAAAAACTGACCGGATATATCCTGTCAGCCTTCGGATGTTTCCTGATTTTGTCCGGATTTACCGTATTTCCAAGTGAAAGCGGCTGGGCAGCAAAATTTGCTATTTTAGGAGCTATAATCGTAACCATTGGAATCTTCCAGTTACTCAAAAAACGCAGATTACTGAAAGCCATTGTTATCTTTTTCGCTATCCTATTTGGCATGATCTGGCTGGACTTTGCCAGTGTATGCTATATCCGACAGGCACCACGTTTTGCCTATTCCGTAGAATACAGCGATGAAACTGTCATTTACCATGCCCCGTTCTACTCCGTATACAAATACGGTCGGGACACACTTGGAGAATACTATCAGGTTTATATTGGATCCGATAATTTATAAAATTATTTTTCATAATTTACCAGTGCAATACATATATTTAAAAAAACTCTGAAAATGCCAGTTTCCAGAGTTCTAAAGTTCATTTTGGAGAACTACACCGTCAGGCTAGTGCTGCCGTTTGTCTCTGTCTAACCATTTGCAAATATAATAACCCACTATAGATGCCAATACAGAGATAAGAAAAGCAAGTATGTATTCCATTAGACTCACCTCCTTCCTACTGGAAAGAGTCGACAGCAATAACATAATATCACGAAACTTTGTTCGATTCAACTAAAAATATTGTTCATTTAGATATTGATTTTTTCAAAGGAAAAGTTTATTATAGTGGTGAGTAAGAAAAGTATGTATTCCATTAGAATACAAAAATCCCCGAAGTGCCAGCTTCGGGGGTTTTTAATTCTCAACAAAAAACATTTTTCATGACGTAAATAGGGGACTGGATTCATTTTTTCTCAGTGAGCGATTATTTGATAATAAAAGAATTTTTTTCCGAATGCAAATAGCGCCCCCAATTTATTTTTTCTTGATGAGCGATTGTTGACCAGCAAGATAAAATAAATTGGGGACGCTTCCACTACCTAAAACTTAGCCACCAAAGAAACTTAAAAAACTAAAGCATCTTTTAATGACGATATTTATTAGCTTCCTTCAAACGTGCCATCGCACGTGCCAGCGAAGCCGCATTTCGATGATACTCCATCTTACTCTGATGCTGCCGCATACGTTCTTCTACACGTTCCTTTGCTTCCCGTGCACGGCGCACATCAATTTCTTCCGGGCGTTCAATCGTATCCACCAGCACTTCCACCTGATTATCGGAATTGACCTCCACAAATCCGCTTCCGCAGACTGCCGGGATCATTTTTCCATCCGATGTCATGATTCGTACTTCGCCCTCTTTTAACGCAATGACATATTCCTCATGATTTGCCATAATCTGGATTTCTCCATCCACAGCAGGCAGTACGATGGAAACCGCCTCATCATCATAAAAAATCTTATCATATGCAATGATTTTTAAATGAAATGTAGCCATAGTCACACCTCACTAATGATTACCGTTCTTTGCTTTTTCAATGACATCATCAATGGTTCCGACATTGAAAAATGCCCATTCCGGATACTCATCCATCTCACCGTCAATGATCTTTTTGAAACCTTTGACTGTCTCTTCCAGCGGTACATATTTACCAGGAATTCCGGTAAATGTCTCAGCTACATGGAACGGCTGTGACAGGAAACGCTGAATTTTTCTTGCACGGTATACAGTCGTTTTATCCTCTTCGGAAAGTTCTTCCATACCAAGGATTGCGATGATATCCTGCAGCTCTTTGTAACTCTGCAGAATCTCCTGTACACGACGGGCAACTTCGTAATGCTCCTCACCGACGATATCCGGCTCCAGAATACGGGAGTTGGATTCCAGCGGATCAACAGCCGGATAAATACCCTGCTCAACGATCTTTCTGGAAAGTACAGTTGTTGCATCCAGATGTGCGAATGTCGTAGCCGGGGCTGGATCAGTTAAGTCATCGGCCGGTACGTAAATCGCCTGTACAGATGTAACAGAGCCTTCTTTTGTGGAAGCGATACGCTCCTGCAGCTCACCGACTTCGTTTGCCAGTGTCGGCTGATAACCTACGGCTGACGGCATACGTCCGAGCAGCGCAGAAACCTCAGAACCTGCCTGTACATAACGGAAAATGTTATCGATAAATAACAGTACGTCCTGATGCTCTTTATCACGGAAATACTCTGCCATGGTCAGACCCGTCTCAGCCACACGCATACGAGCTCCAGGTGGCTCATTCATCTGTCCAAACACTAAGGCTGTTTTTTCCAGAACGCCGGATTCTTTCATCTCAGTCCAAAGGTCATTACCCTCACGGGAACGCTCTCCAACACCGGTGAAAATAGAATATCCGCCGTGCTCTGTTGCAATATTTCGGATCAGCTCCTGAATCAGAACGGTTTTACCTACACCGGCACCACCGAACAGACCGATCTTACCACCTTTGGAATATGGTGCCAGAAGGTCGATAACTTTGATACCTGTCTCCAGAACCTCTACAACCGGGCTCTGGTCTTCAAAGGATGGCGGCTCTCTGTGAATACACCAGTTTTCCTTTGACTCCACCGGTTCTCCATCATCAATTGCTTCACCCAGAACATTGAAAAGTCGTCCCAGTGTTGCTTTTCCTACCGGAACTGTGATACCAGCGCCGGTTGCTGTTACTTCCATATCACGATGAAGCCCTTCACTGGAAGCAAGCATAATACATCTTACGGTATCATTTCCAATATGCTGTGCCACTTCCATGACACATTTTTTTCCATTATTATCAACTTCGAGTGCATCTTTGATGCATGGAAGGTTATGGTCGGAAAACTCTACGTCTACAACAGGTCCCATGACCTGAACGATTTTTCCTTTATTCATATCGCTTCACCTCTCTTATTTTTTCTTGCTCTTCTGCGCCTTGGCACCCGCAATAACCTCAGTGATCTCCTGGGTGATCGCCGCCTGACGCACACGATTGTACTCAATTTCCAGATCATGCAGCATCTTCTTTGCACTGTCTGTCGCAGTCTGCATCGCCATCATTCTGGAATTGTGCTCACTGGCATAAGACTCTACCAGCGCGCCATAAATAAAACCACACACTACGTTCGGAACCAGATTATCCAACAATGTCTCTACCGACGGGTGAAACATCATCTGATCATTGTAGCCCTGCAGATTTTTGTGAAGATACTCTTCTCTGTGCAATGGAAGGATCTGGAACATATCCGCTTCCATCTTGAAGGCATTGATCATTTTTGTATAGATAATGTAAACCTCATCCAGTTCCCCTGACACGTATTTATCAATCATCTGCAGTCCGATATGACGGGCACGATAAAGGGTCGGGTTCTGAACTGTGTAGCTGAACTCACCATCAATGTAAACGTTCTTTTTCATAAAATACTGACGGCCAAGCTCACCGACTACAAACAGCTCACTCTGCGGATGCTTTTCAATCTCCTCTGATGCAAGTTTCAGCACGTTGTGATTGTAAGCACCTGCAAGACCTTTATCTGCAGTAATTACGATATAACCACGTTTTTTCTGATCCTCCGCAACACCTTCTTTTCCGAAGAAAATATTCTTGGTATCCGGAACGCACTGCATAAAACGTGCCACTGCATTTCGCTGACCAAAGAAAAACGGCTCTGTATCTGCCAGACTTTTCTTTGCTTTCTGCATTTTTGATGAAGATATCATGTACATGGCACTGGTGATTTTCATCGTATCTTTGATACTCTGCATTCTGCTCTGTATCTCTCTTGCACTTGCCATGATATTCTCCTTTCTGCCCTTTTTCACTCAGATAGCTGCTCATGCAGATGTATGTTCTGTACGAAATGCATGAACTATTTAAACTATCTAAATATACATGAAAATAACTTTATTTTACGTACTCTTTTGCGGCAGCGAGAATCTTGTCTCCAAGTTCATCGGACAGAGCTTTTGTCTCATTCAGCTCATCGATGATCTCCGGATGTGCATTTTTGATATATTCCAGCATACCCTTCTGGGTTTCTTTGATTTTCTTCACATCTACATTCAGGAAAATCTTGTGTGTTGCTGTCCACAGTGTGATAACCTGCTCTGCCATGCTAAGCGGCTGGCAAAGCGGCTGTTTTAACAGCTCCATCAGACCTTTTCCGTACTGTAACTGCTCTTTTGTATCATCATCCAGATCAGAACTGAACTGGGTAAATACTTCCATCTCACGATACTGCGCCAGATCAATACGGATACTTCCGGCTGCTTTTTTCATCGCTTTTGTCTGTGCGGCACCACCAACACGGGATACGGACAGACCTACATTTACCGCCGGTCTCATACCGGAGAAGAATAAGTTGCTCTCCAGGAAAATCTGACCGTCTGTGATAGAAATAACGTTGGTCGGAATGTATGCGGATACATCGCCCGCCTGTGTCTCAATGATCGGCAGGGCTGTGATGGAACCGCCGCCAAGTTTGTCACTCAGACGACTGGAACGCTCCAGCAGTCTGGAATGCAGATAGAAAACGTCACCCGGATAAGCCTCACGTCCAGGAGAACGCTCCAGCAACAGGGATAATGCACGGTAAGCTACCGCATGTTTGGACAGATCATCGTAAACGATGAGCACGTCTTTTCCCTGATACATAAAATACTCTGCCATGGCAGTTCCTGCATACGGTGCGATGTACTGCAACGGAGCCGGATCACTGGCAGTTGCTGCTACGATGATGGAATAATCCATGGCACCGTGTTTTTTCAATGTAGATACAATTTTTGCAATTGTAGATGCTTTCTGTCCAATTGCAACATAAATACAGATGACATCTTTGCCCTTCTGGTTGATCATTGCATCGGTTGCAATGGATGTCTTACCTGTCTGACGGTCACCGATGATCAACTCTCTTTGTCCACGGCCAATCGGGAACATGGAATCGATGGAAAGGATTCCTGTCTCCATTGGTACGCTGACAGATTTACGATCAACGATACCCGGTGCTTCATTTTCAATCGGCCGGTAATCATCTTCCTGAATGTCACCCTCACCATCGATCGGTGCCCCCAGTGCATTGATGATTCTTCCGACAAATTTATCTCCAACCGGAATTCCGGCTTTCTTTTTGGTTCTTGTTACCTTGGTTCCTTCCTTGATCCCTGTATCACGGCCGAACAGAATGACACCGATCTCATTTCTTCTGACATCCTGTACCATACCTTTTACGCCGTTCTCAAAGACAACGATCTCACCATACATGGCCTGGTCAATTCCATAGACAGTGGCAATTCCGTCACCAACCCAGATGACATGACCAATTTCCCGATCCTTCGCTTCAAAATCGTAATTTTCGATTTCTTCCTTCAGGATGGAAATAATATCCTGTGAACTGATAGCGCTCATTGTCCTATCACCTCTTTCTTTTACCTTTTACTTATACTTCAGCATGATGGCTCTGAACCATTCCGAGCTGTTCCTGCATGCCGCGGATACGTCCGCTGATGCTCCAATCCCATTCACGGCCGTTTGCAGTGAGGACAAAACCTCCCACCAGACGCTCATCCCGGATCATCTCAAGCTCCACCTGATGTGCATCAAACTCTTCCAACAGAAATTTCTTGATGCCCTCCAACTGGTTATCATCCGGTGCAGTTACATATCGTAATGTTGCATTTACTACTGACTGATGTTCGTTTGCATACATTTTATATTCCTCCACGATCTCTTCCAGATATTCCACGTCAGAATAATCACAGAGAATCTTCATAAAATTCTGTAACTTTTTTTCCGGGAAAATACGGTCAACCACCGCATGTTTTTCCTCTTTGTAAACACTTGGGTCTGTCAGCACACGCTGAAGTTCAGGACTTTCCTGATAAATCTGCGCTGCATTTTCAAGATCCTCTACCGGAGCGTTCAGCTCCCACAAAACTCTTACATATTTAGCCGTTGTTGCTGTCATGTTTGTCACCCGTTTTACTCAAAAACTCATTGTAAAGCTGTTCATCCGTGACCTTACTGCTATTTTCTCCGATAATTTTAACTGCTGCAGCCATGGCCAGAGTACCGATTTCTTTCTGTACACTCTGAAGTGCTCTGTCACGTTCTTTTTCCATATCCTGATTTGTCTTCTCAAGCAGATCTGCGGATCGTTTCTCCGCATCGGAAACAATCTGCTTGTACTGTACATCCGCCCGCTCTCTGGCGTCTGCCACGATCTGAATTGCCTCCTCTTTGGCTCCTTGCAAAGATGCCTCATACTGAGTTTTTAACTCCTGTGCTTCGGCATTTGCCGTATCTGCTTTTTCAAACTGTTCAGCCACCATCTGTTTTCTCTTTTCAATGATATTCAAAACCGGCTTGAACAGAAACTTTCTGATCAGGAAATAGAAGATCAACAGGTTCACAATGATCCATATAAGGTTTGAATCAATTCTCAGCATCCTGAAATCCTCCTTCTAAAAACAAAATCTCACGTCTTTGTTTTTTATTTGCAAAGGAAAATGATCAGAATAGCGACAACCATACCATAAATAGCAGTTGCCTCTGCCAGTGCACAACCAAGTAATAAGTTCTTGCTGATCTTGCTGTCTGCTTCCGGCTGTCTTGCTACAGCGTCTACTGCTTTACCTGTTGCGATACCAATACCTACACCTGCTCCAATTCCTGCTAATGCTGCGATACCAGCTCCGAGTGCGATCATCATAATAATTATCTCCTTTTCTCACTTCATATTCTGCCTGTCACATTATGCTTTCATTTTTGTTATTTTGTAAAACTCACATAATTTGTGAGATCATTGACAGGACTTTTCGATATGTTACGTTACAGGTTTTCTGTCAAAATACATTGACCTTTACTCCGCCTGCAACTCAATAGCTTCCTTGATGTACAACGATGTCAGGAACACAAATACATATGCCTGGATCAATCCATCAAAAATATCAAAATAGAAACTAAATACCAGCGGTACCACCATCGGCACAACCGCCTTGATCAGCTCCATAATAACAAATGCGCCAAGTACATTTCCGAACAGTCGCAAACATAATGAAAATGGTCGGATGAAGATTTCCAAAATGTTGATCGGTGTAATGATCGCGACAGGCTGCGTAAATCCTTTCGCCCACTTCTTCACACCTTTTGCACGGATACCGGCGGTTTCCACCAGTATGATACTCATCAACGCAAGAGCGATCGTACAATTCAGGTCCTTTGTCGGAGGCTTAAATCCAAATAAGCCAATTACATTTGCAATACCGATAAACAGACCGACGCTCATCAGATAAGGAATATAACCTTTTCCTTCCTCTCCGAGCAGCCCTTCGAAAAATCCATAGAATTTTCCGATACACACTTCCAGAAACAACTGTCTCTTTCCCGGATTCTCCACGCTTAAGTTCCGCGTCAGGAAAATCGATGCCACTATGACGACTGCCATAATGATCCACATAACGACAACTGATTCTGCGATTTTGATTCCACCAAAAATGGGTATCGTGAACACTGTCTTGACACTCAATTGGTCGATCAACTCATCTACCAGTCCGTTCGTAGCGGTCACCTCCTTCTTTTCTCTTTCTTCTATTTTTTGTTTTCTCCTGAAAAATGTTTTCCAATTATTACAGTTGGTAAAGCGAACATTCGCAATCCACTTTTGCTACTTACTCATGAACGTAATCGCCTTACGACTTGCATTCAATTTGTAAATGATACTGCTTTCTCATAATTGGTACTACCATTATTTTGAAGAAAATAAAAGACCGTGCGGTTGCTCTTTCAAAACTCATTAACCTCCGTTGATCTTTTCTTGTACATATATTAATACAACTTCCAGATTTTGCAATCGGCAAAATTTCCCAAATTGTTTTTAGATGAAAACAATTTTTCAGCAAAATCACGATTGACAATTTTCCATTTAACAGATTATTTCCCTTTCGTGCACTTTTTTACTTCTTTTTTCGGTAAATTTGCATACTTTACAAAAAACGAATCTTACAAATGGACCTGCGTAGAACAACTGCCAGAACAATGCCATTGGGAAATTTCGCGCTGCGGTCTGCAACCAGTTGCCAAGCAGCATATCCGTTCCTTTAAAATAAATCAATAATATTGATTAAAATAAATCATTCTGCTACTATAAACATTATGTTATACTCTGAAACATGAAATGCGAAGACAAGGAATAGTAACTGTCCTACTTTTTTCAGAGAGTTGCCGGTTGGTGTGAGGCAATAAAAGAAATACAGTGAACTCGCCTTTGAGCAGCGGTTTTGAACAAGATTACATTCTTTTATTTGTCAATTCAATTCGAACTTTTAAAAGACTACAGATTTAATCAACACAGTCTGAATTGAGGTAAAACATATGAGTATGAGTTAAAAATGTAATTATAGTAGGAACTGACGGAATCTCACCGTTACAGGAGGACAGCATGACAGTGCTGATGAGTGCGTATTTGATACGAAGTAGAGTGGTACCGCGGAAGAATGGCTTTCGTCTCTACAACTATTACATGGTTGTAGGGATGAGAGCCTTTTTTATATGAAACGAATTATTACATGATAGCTAACAGATAAGGAGGAACAGAAGACTATGAAACATTACGAAAACTATGAAAGAGCTTATTTTATGCCACTAGAATGTACGTATGACTGGGTGAAAAAAGAATATTTGACTAAAGCACCAATCTGGTGTTCCGTAGATTTAAGAGATGGAAACCAGGCGTTAGTAGAGCCGATGAGTCTGGAAGAAAAAATTCAGTTTTTCCAAATGCTTGTAAAAATCGGATTCAAACAAATTGAAGTCGGATTTCCCGCAGCTTCCGAAACTGAATATGATTTTGTCAGAACATTAATTGAGCAGGATATGATCCCGGAAGATGTCACCATTCAGGTGCTTACCCAGGCAAGAGAACATATTATCAGAAAAACTTTCGAAGCCATTGAAGGCGCTCAAAATGTCATCGTTCACCTGTATCTTTCCACTTCTGTGGCGCAGAGAGAACAGGTTTTTCATAAGAGCAAAGAAGAAATCATAAAAACCGCTGTAGATGGCGCCATCATGGTAAAAGAACTTGCTGACAAACAAAGTGGAAACATTTATCTGCAGTACAGCCCGGAAAGCTGCACCGGAACCGAAGTCGATTACGCAGTCGAAATCTGCAATGCGGTACTTGATATCTGGCAGCCGACACCGGATCATAAAGCCATTATCAACATTCCGGCTACCGTGGAAAATTCCATGCCGCATGTGTTTGCCACACAGATTGAATACATTCACAAACATTTAAAATACAGAGATGCCGTTTTATTATCCCTGCATCCACATAACGACCGCGGCTGTGCTGTTGCCGACGCGGAACTCGGTGTTCTGGCAGGCGCAGACCGCATCGAAGGTACATTATTTGGAAACGGTGAGCGCACCGGAAACATGGATATCGTCACCATGGCGATGAACCTGTTTTCCCATGGTATCGATCCGGAACTTGATTTTTCCGACATATCAGCAATCCGCGCAGGTTATGAAACTTACACCGGAATGAAAGTGCATGAACGTCAGCCATACGCCGGCGATCTGGTATTTACCGCATTTTCCGGTTCTCATCAGGATGCAATTTCCAAAGGAATGACCTGGCGTGAGGAACACAAAACTGACAAATGGACCGTGCCATATCTGCCCATCGATCCGAAAGATATCGGACGCACCTATGACGGTGACGTGATCCGCATCAACAGTCAGTCCGGCAAAGGCGGTATCAGCTACATTTTAAAACAGAACTTTGGCGTTGTTCTTCCAGAAGCAATGCGTGAAGACGTGGGTTATGCCATTAAACAGGTATCCGACGAAATGCATCAGGAACTGTCCCCGCAGAACGTATATGAAATATTTGAGGAGCAGTACCTTCACTCCATGAATTACTTCCGCATTACCGAAAGCCATTTCAAACAGTTAGCGGATGGCATCATGGCAGAAGTCACCATTTTAAACGGTGAAAAAGAGACAGTCATCGACGCAAACGGAAACGGCCGTCTGGACGCAGTCAGCAACGCAGTAAAACAGTTCTTCAACATTGATTACACCTTGATGAACTACGAAGAACATGCCTTAACCCAGACAACTTCATCCAAGGCGATTGCCTATGTCTGCATCAAAAAAGACAACACGACTTACTGGGGTGCGGGCATCGACGAAGACATCATCAAAGCCTCCATTCAGGCCCTGTGCGTCAGCGTCAACAAAATGCTCGCCGTACAAAAAGGCAACGCCTGCGAAGACGTCCGCCTGACAAAAATGCTGAACTACATTCAGAACCATTACCAGAACGTGACATTAGCAGATATGTCACAGGAATTTCACCTGACAGAGCCATACATCAGTAAATACATCCGTGAAAAATCCGGCGTAACCTTCGGCGAACACGTCACAAACATCCGCATGAAAAAAGCATGCACCCTGTTAAAAAACGGAAACATGACAGCAGAAAACATCGCGGCCTCCATCGGCTACCCAAACGTCGAACACTTTAGCCGCACCTTTAAAAAGAAATACCATATGACTCCAATCCAGTATAGAGAGTCAAAAAACTAGACTTGCAAAAATGTATTCAAGTAACTCCTTCCATCGCTCTTGTTCAAGAATGCTCCGGCATTCTTGTTGCGAGGTGCGCGTCATGCAA
>NZ_JRFU01000143.1 GCF_003122485.1 Eubacterium ramulus | reverse complement strand
AGTTCTTTTAAGACATAATGATAGCAGGGGCTTTTTACATATGTAGTATATGGTATATTCAGAACGTGATTGGGACGGTTCTGGCTTACTACCGCATACACAAAATTTGAGGAGGTATTTATGGCAGCACAAATCACAGCCGTTATTATTTTCCTGATCATGTTTGCATTGATCATCACGGAAAAAATCCCACGGCACATAGCCACGACCATCTGCAGCATCGCGACTATCATTCTCGTCTTTGGTGTCTGTATGCACAGTGCAACTGCACTCTGGGACACCCTGAACTTTCAAACTTTTACATCTGTTGATTTCTGGCGCGCGGGGGCGGAAGCGACAGAAAGCACAAAAGGAATCAACTGGCAGACCATCATTTTCATCGCTGGTATGATGATCATGGTGGAAGGAATGGCACTTTCCGGATTTTTCTCCTGGCTCTGCCTGACCATTGCCAAAGCAGTCAGATACAACACGACAAAGATTTTTATCATGTTTATGATCCTTGCCTTTGTCCTGTCCATGTTTATTGACAGCATTACCGTAATTTTATTCCTTGCGGCAATCACAATTACCCAAAGTAAACTATTGCAGTTTGATCCGATTCCGGTCATTATCGCAGAAATCTTCTGTTCGAACCTTGGTGGTTCTTCCACGATGTGCGGCGATCCGCCAAATATCATTATCGGAACGGCTCTGCATTATACCTTTACCGATTTCCTGACCAATACCGGTGTGATCGCAATCATCTGTCTGGTATTGATGATTTTCTTCTTTTACATGTGTTTTCGTAAAAAACTTGGTAAACGAAATCTTTCCGAAGAAGAAATCGAAAAAATGCCGACACCGCAGAGTGCCATCACAAATAAACGTGCTTTTATCATCAGCACTGTGATTTTCCTCTGTGCCGTAATTCTGCTGGTAACACATGGTCAGACCGGTTTAACAGTTTCCACCATCGGCATCATTGCCGCGGTTGCTACCTGCATCACAGCAGGTAAGAAAAGCAAAGCAATCCTGCGACGTGTTGATTATCCGACACTTGTATTTTTCACCGGCTTATTTGTAGTCGTTGGCGGTCTGGAAGAAACCGGTATTCTCGAACTGATCGCAACCTTTATTCATGCGATCAGTGGTGGAAATATCACATTTATCGTAATTATTATTATCTGGATCTCCGCTGTAGCAAGCGCGATCATTGATAATATTCCATTTTCGGCTACGATGATCCCGATCATCAAAAGCCTTGCTGCAACTTCCGGTGCAGATCTGTCCGTCCTTGCATGGACACTTGCCCTTGGTACTGACATCGGTGGCAGCGCAACTCCGATCGGTGCTTCTGCGAATGTCGTTGGCATCGCCGTTGCATCCAAAAACGGTCATCATATTTCCTGGAAGCAGTATTGCAAGTACTCCATTCCGGCAACATTGATCGTTATTACTGTTTCTATGTTATATATCATTGTTAGATATATATAAAACAAAAAAGATGCCTTATTTTGCACAACTAAATAGGACTTCATCCTATCCCTATTACAAAAGACATCTTTACTCCTGCTCTGTCTCCCCCTTATCTTTTCTCATTCTTTTTCGGGGGAGGCAGATTTTATTTTGATATTTTTGATTCGTCTTTCCAAAACATCATGCTTTCTGTTTTGGTACAAATTCAATCTTTAACACCATCCCCATTCCTTCTGCTAATCTTTTTAACAAGTTAACAGATGGATTTCTTGTTCCATTTTCCAGTTTGCTAATATCTGCCTGATCAATCCCTGTACGTTCTGCTAATTCCTTTTGTGTTAAATTTTGAGAAGTACGTGCACCTACAATTGCTCTAATTACATCAAACTCCGGTTGCATTTCTTCATATTCTTTTCGAAAGTTTTCATCATTCATCTGTTTTTCCAACATTTCATTTAATGTTTTCATACCTTCTTCATCCTTTCCATATAGTCTTCTCGTCGCGCTTTTGCTAATTGTATTTCTGCTACAGGTGTTTTTTGTGTCTTCTTGACATATCTTAGCTCTCATTTTTGGATTAAGCTTATCTAAAAATTTTTCTACAGGATTATCTCCGTCCTCTGTTTCATATGCAATAACTTCAAATTTTGTCATATGTATTCCCCTATATTATATGGCACATATACCATATTGTCAATTTTGTTATTTTTCTTTTATTCATTTCTGAGAATGCATTCGTCATGACATTTATAAAGTGTAGCCAGTATATAATGCCTTTCTTTCACCGTCAATGCCCGTTTTTATCACAAAATTTTTTCTGTACAAATTGCATAAACCCCATCTTTCTGCTACATCCCTTGTATTTTCTGGCTATATCAAAAATCAGGAGTCAAAAACCTGATTTTTCAACTCCTGAAATAACATCATTTTTGTTTAATTTGCCACCCTAGCATATGATTTATTTTTTCAAATAAATCGCTGTCACCGCACAATCACGTGCCGCATTTTTCGCAGTTTCTTCCAGTTCTGCCGGAAGTTCATCGTATTTCACATCAATACAATCTTTGTCAAAATTATGTGCAAACAACTCTGGATACAGACCTACGCAAATACCGCACCGAACACAATATTCTTTTATTTCAACTTTCATTTTCCGTTCCTCCAACTTTATTTTTCAAAATATACCAAAACTTTTAAAATGCTGTTTTCACAACTCATCTGCTGTTCAATTATGCATTTTTCTCCAGATAATCACAAGCACTGTCTCCTGCAGCAAAACCAAACGGCATTGCAAAATAAGCACCTGCACTTCCACCTGTCGGCGGGTTTCCGTAAAATTCGCTCATCATATTGTCACCGGCTGCGTAAAGTCCCGGAATTGCTTTTCCGTCTTCGCGGATAACCTGCATTTTTCCGTTTACTTTGATACCGCCAATGGTGTCATAACCTGCACAGAAAACACGCATTGCATAGAACGGACCTTTGCGTACCGGGCGGAGATATTTTGCATCTTTTCCAAACTCTTCATCCTCGCCATTATCACAATATCCGTTGTAGCGATCCAGTGTTTCCTCTAAGCCTGCCTGATCGATGCCAGACTGTGCACACAGCTCCTCGATCGTATCTGTCATAAATACGTGTTTGTTGCCTTTTTCGTTGATCAGTGTCTTAAACTGTCCCGGAATATCCGTCAGTTTTTCTACCGGGAAAATGAAATACATGTAGTCCACACCATCTTCTTCCAGATGACGACGGGTATCCTCATCAAATACGATATAGCTCTCACCGTTTGGCTGATTAGCGATACCGGTGCTGATCGCCATATGGTTGTTGGAAATACTCTCATCAATGAAACGCTCGCCGTTTTTGTTTACCCAGAGATACGGCTGCTCCTGAATGGTACGTGTCTCGTTGTATACGATCCACGGAGAACTTGCCACGATGCCCGGTCCAGGAACCAGATTGTGTCCGGATACAGCGATCGCGCTCTGTGCGCCGCCAAGTTTCCATGCAAGCTTCTGTCCGTCACCGGTTTGACCGGAGTTCGGATAGCAGTTAAACAGCACATTTCCGTCACCGGAACAGTTATAATCAGTAAATGTAAATCCGGTATATTTCTTCATCATCTCACGGTCTTCCATAATTCCGCCGCTGGCAATGATGACTGCTTCACATTCCACTTCGATTTCTTCTTTTGTCTCATTATTTACAGCTTTTACGCCATTTACTTTTCCGTTCTCGTCCACCAGAATATCTGTGATCGGTGTGTTGAGCATATACTGTCCGCCACGTTTAATGATATCTTTCATGGCATTCAAACAGATCAGCGCACCGCCGTGTCCTTTTCCACGACCAGGAACCAGATAAAAATCACCATGTGCCATGATCGCCGGCGGAAATCCATCTGCATATTTCGGATTTCCGATATCCTCAAGCTCCAGTTTCTGTGTCTGGATCATCTTAATTCCAAGACGCTCAATATACTCTTTTGTTCTCCAGGAATTGTTTACATACTGACGGATCACGGATGGATTTGCGTTGTAGTTAGAATACTCATACAATAAATGAAATGCTGTATTCTGAAAATCTTTGTCATTTCGAATACTTAAGTATGCGATCGGACAGTTGGAAACTGCTCCACCCTGATACGGTTTCTTCTCAAATACCATTACTTTTTTTCCACGGGCAAGGGCTGCATCTGCTGCAGAAATTCCTGCCATACCACTTCCCATGATTACCAGATCTGTTTTTAACCTCATAAAAATAAAACCTCCTTCACCTGTTGCTCTTTTTTCGAACACCTATTAAGGAGATTTTATCAATAACGCTTTTCTATTTGACCTTTCATCTGGCATAAATCATATGTATTTTCAAGAATACAATTGTGCATTTTGCACTCAGCTAAGGTATTGTTCTATCTGCATCGACAAAATATACCGCATCTTTTCCTCCGCGTCATCCAGCGAAATGCCATAGTTTTCTTCCACCGACTGAATCACATTCCGCACTGTATTTCGGTGAATTCCAAGTTCTGCTGATGTGCGTGTTGCACTGCAGTCATTTTTTAGATAACACAACACCGTTTTTCCATATGCACTGTGATGCTCCCGATCATACTTTGCCACCTCACGATAAAACTCCGACTGCATCGCCCTCGGATTCATTTCATCTTCCATCCTTGAAAACAGATGATACATCACCACATCCTTATACTGATAGATCACCTGCTCCTTTGTTTTCTGCAAAACATTCTCATTCCATGACAAAGTAAACACCGCCTGTGTGTACGCATCCCGCAGACACCTTAACTCATTAAAAATATTGCTGATCCCGATGCGGTACTGATACTGCTCCAGAAGCTGCCGCAGAATCCCAAGCTCCTTTTCATTGAAAAACACTTCCTGATGCAACGGTACTTTGCTGTATTTCAGCAGACAAATATGTTTCTCATACAAAAACGGTTTGATCTCCCAGGACTGCCGCTCCAACAGACGCGCCAGAAACTTCAGCGGCACATTTTCCTGATTGGAAAAATCAAGAATTCCCAGAGCAAAATAGCCGGTTTCTTCCAGTCCGTCGATCATATTTACCTGCTCCGTGATACGGTCCTCTGGAATTTCTGCCGTTCCAAGCAGGTTTGCCAGAAATGTCTCATACATCATCCGACCATGTCTCTGATTTTCATAATTGCGCTGCAAATAAAAAGACATATTTTTCATAAACATGCGGACCAGATCCAGATATCCATCTTCCGGTGAATGATCCCCACAGAAAAAAGAGGTATAGCCAAGCAGCGTCTGTCCGCTGAAAAACTGCAGATAAATATTCGTGCCAGCGTTTTCCGCTGACGGCGCGATCAACATTTCTCCTTCCCGTATCTGGGAAAAAATCTGCTTTTTCTTCAGCTGCTCCATGGTATGTGCATCCGTATATCCCTGCTGCACGGTTTCCCAAAAGGTCTTGTAATGAGATTCGCAATGCTTTGTATATGCCAGCACATCGAAACTTGCATCAAATACGATCATCGGATATTCCAGAACCGGCTCACTGATATCGATCAGCTCCTGCACGTCCTTTCCTTCCAGCGCCGCAATGTGCATATTTTTGTCCCATTCAACCAGGCGGTAAAAAATTTCCACCAGTGCATTCATGACTTCCGGCACTGATTTTTCCGTCTCGATACAGATCAGATTATTATGAAACTGTCTCCATTCTTTTCGCTGTTCCTGATTTTTCTGACCGGCTTCCTTTTGTGAAAAAATCACCAGCATACATACCGTTTGCGATAATATCTGCGTTTTCTCCGGAATATGCGCGCCATCACATAAATACAAATACTCATCGCTCAGATCTTCCCGTTCCGGAATCCAGTGTTTGATTCCTGCAAATTGCTGTTCCGTCTTTGTTTCCCCTAAAATGGTGATTCCCATATCCCGGATAAAATACAGAAGCATATTTTTCGTAATTGTCATGACAAATCCCCCATCATTTTCTGCAATTTCTTCAACTGCCCGGATATATGTTTTGGGTTATACACCAGGTTTAAAGAAATCGGCATTGCATCGGCGATCGGTATCAAAATCAGGTTTTCCAACGATGCGGCACAGTAATCCCGCGCGATAAACGCCACTCCGCGATTCGCCCGCACCAGCGATACAACCGTTTCCATATTTGGCAGATATTCGATCCTGTTGTGATAATCTCGATGACTTCCATGTAGGAAAAATGGCAGCAACGCATGCTGTACCGGTGCTTCCTGCTCACTCAGATACAAAAGTGTTTCGTTGGAAATATCATGGAAAGAAATCTGTTCATAATCCGCATATTTATGTCCCTTCGGAACTGCCAGTGAAAGCTGTGCTTCATGCAACGTCTGCATTTGCAAAGGTTCCGGACAGGTGGTCGTCGTTGCCAGAATGATTCCCGCATCAATTTTTCCATTTAATAAGTCAGAAAAAATCTGACTTGGCAGACTTCCGGTCAGCTTCAGATCAATTTCCGGATACCGGCTCTGAAACTGCGCCAACACGTCTGCCACATGATAATTCAATGCCCCCGGCATGTGGCACAAATGAAGATCATTTTCCGATACATTTCCTGCTGCCCGCACCCGCTGCAAAAGTTCCTCCCGCTTGTTAAACAGTTCATTTGTCTCTGACAGCAATACTTCCCCCGCATACGTTAGTTTCAGAGAATGTTTTGTCCGGTCAAACAGACTGACACCCAGTTCCGCCTCAAGCTGGCTGATCTGTTTGCTCAGTGCCGGTTGACTGATAAAAAGCTCCTTCGCCGCCTTTGAAATATTCAAATGTTTTACTACTACCAGAAAATATTCTAATGTTTTTGTGGTCATGTGCTTCTCCTTTTAGATTCAAGTCGAACGCACGTGAGACTTGGTGCGTGATTCTGGTCAGCG
>NZ_JRFU01000142.1 GCF_003122485.1 Eubacterium ramulus | reverse complement strand
GCAGTTGGAAAAAGCAGCTGTGCAGCTGTCATGACGCACAAATGGCATCCATACAAAGACGGTGTATTATTTGAATCCCGTTTCTGGATCGGATATCGTATGGATGAAGACGGAAATGTTGTAAAAGCAATTCCGGAAGGCGTATCCATCCCACCATTTGTACCACAGGGATTATTCGCTCACAACATCAAAGAGTTTACAAACCTGGCAGCTATTCTGCCTGCCTTATATGCAGAGGAAAAAGATACTCTGTAAGAGATACTTTTAATTTACACTAATACACATTTACAAAATAAGAGCGAAGTGATCGTCAAAAATCATTTCGCTCTTTTCAATTTCAGTAAAGCGGACATTCGCAATTCGCTTTCGCTACTTGATTAAATCAACTAACTGCTGCAATCCTTCCGGTGTCTGCGCCATCGCCTTCACCGACTGTCCCGCCATCGCATCCACATCCGCTTCCGTCACAGTCAATGTCGTATTTCCATCCGCATTTTCTGCACCATCCACGCTATATTCAAAGCTGACATAACCCAGATTATCTGTCACCGCAATCAACAGACAACCAAGCTGTTTCATCTCCTGATGTAGCCGTTCCACATTGTCAGACGAAGAAATCTGTACATTCAAAAACGTCCATCCGTAAGGTTCCTCTGACGTCTGTAATTGTGTACCATAAGAAATTAACGCACCATCATTGATTCCAAGAACCGCTCTGGCAGCCTGCACAGACCGTCCATCCGCCGAAGTATCTCCCACATATGGATTTCTACTCTGATACAGATCTGAAACAGTTCCGTCAATCGACACTCCATCATCCCACAAAATCCGATTTTCCAAAACAACCTGTTTTACGTCTTCAGCGCTCTGATAATCCGCCTGAAATTCATTAGTATGAAATGATGACTTTCTGGTTTCCCGCAAAGATACCGTCACAATGCCATCCTTCTCCTGAAATGCCACATCTGATACACCTTTTGTTGTATCAAGCAATAATCCCTGCACAGATACCTTATGATCTTCAACTGCCACATTTGCCTGCACGAACTCTGCCTGTTCTACCTCCTGTCCAACGACATATACTTTGCTCCAAAGTCCCACACCAACCGCGATCACAACGATTAGCACTGCTGCCAAAATCCGCATCCGGTTTTTCTTTCGAATCTTTTTCAGATAATCAATTTCTGATGATTTTTTGGAATCAGCCTTTTGTCCATCATTTATCTCAGATACATCTTCGCCATTCATCGGTTCTCTCATTTCACTATATAATTTTCGGCAGCTTTCGCATGTTTTCATATGCTGTTCCACCGCCTGATTACTCACATCGCTTGTCAGTCCATCCACATAAGACGGAAGCAGATCCTGCACAACTTCACACGTCAGATCATTTTTCATCCTTTTCCAACTCCTTCCTCAGATTCGTGCGCGCCCGGAAAAAAGTCACCCGCGCCCAGTTCTCTGTTTTTCCCATAACCTCACCGATCTCCCGGAAAGACAAATTTCCAAACATCCTCAGATACAACACTTCCCTGCCCGGTTCCGGAAACGCATGCAGTTTTTTCAATAACTCCATCTGCCCGACCTGCTGCAGCACTTCCTGCTCTGCCGACACTGTATTTCTTATCATGCCCGCTCCATCAAACATCAAATCCACATCTGGATCAACCTGCAGCCGCGCATGTTTTTTCATATAAGCAAAATACTGATTTTTCGCAATGGCACACAGCCACGTTGTGATCTTGCAGCTTTCGTCAAAACGATCAATACTTCGTACCGCCTGATAAAACGTTTCCTGCGTCAGTTCTTCCGCCAGATCCGCATCATGTGTCAATGACATCAGATATTTAAACACCGTCTGCGCATGTTGACGGTAAACAGCATCCATATCCTGCACCTGCGTTTCCCCTCCTTTCCACTCAAAGTTATTTTTTCTTAAATGCACTCCATATCCTAACTGTTCCAACTGCATCTAAAAACTCACTAAAGCAACCTGTATTTTTGTTGTTCTATCTATTAATAACTGTTTTTCCACTTTCGTTACAGCACATTTCCTTTTCTCTAACTCTTTTTACATATATTTTTGGAATTTATCAAATCTCCGTTCAACTTTTTTCAACCACCAACTCTATTTTTCCAACAACTTCTTAATTTCCTGCAAAAAACACGCAAACGCCGGATTTTTATTTTCCTTTTTCCATGCCAGAACCGCCTCATTACAGGAATTTAACACAATATGCTGCAACGAAGTATTTTTCATCTCCCGCGACCATTCATCAATGATCATCGCTCCCATGCCGCTGTAAGTGCGCGCCACCGCTTCTTCAATGTTTGGCACAAGCTGCACCTTCGGCTCAAATCCATAAGGACGCATATATTCCCGCACAAGTTCTGCAGAATCATACTCTCCATCTGCCACCGTAAAAAAAGTAATCTTCCGGAAATCCTGTACCGTTCTGTTATCCTCATCCCCCGATTCCGCAAAAATGTCTCCCTCTGCTTTCTTCACACTGTCCGCCGTTCTATTAGCAGATTGTTTCTGCATTTTCTCAAATAAATCATCCGCATAAAAAAGCACCCGGTTCATTTCTGCCAGCTTTACCCAGTAAAACGGACATTCGCAATCCACTTTTGCTACTTGCCCATGAACGCAGTCGCTTTGCGGTCTGCTTTCATACTCTGCATCTTTTATGGAATCCCGAATGGTAAAAATCAGATCCAGCTTCCCCGCTTCCGCCTCTTTCCGCAACGGTTCCAGATCTGCAAAAGACATCCGGATCTCAATCTCCGGATAGTCCTGCTTCATCTGCTCCAGCACTTTCTGCAATTTTTCCTGAATTTTCCACCCAGTCAGGATTCCAAGCCGCAGCGTTCCCCGTATTTTCTGCTGATACTGCTGCGCCTGCTCATATACCGCCTTATATTCTTCTGTAACTTTATGAAAAAAATCATAATACAATTTTCCTGCTTCCGTCAGTTGTACATCCTTATGATATTCCCGGATCAGCAATGAAAAACCCAATTCATCTTCCAGTGACAGCACCTGTTTACTTACTGCCGGTTGTGAAATATACAAACGCTCCGCTGCTCTGGTAAAATTTCCCGTTTCTGCCACAGCCAGAAAACTCTCAATTTGTCTTTGATTCATACAACTTCTCCTTTGATCTATATCTCTAATCAGTAAAGCGGACATTTGCAATTCGCTTTCGCTACTTGCTCATGAACGCAGTCGCTTTGCGACCTGTCAGTGGGAGCTTTTAACTCCCACTGACATAAGCATCCCCTTTACCCACCGCTTAGTGCTCTACGCACTTGAAGCGGGGGAATGCTTATTCTGCGTTCAAATGCTGCTCAACAACTATAGATATTGGACTCATCTCACATCTGATCTATCTCTGCTACGTACAATCTTTCTTCTAAAATCCCCATATTCCACATCACAAACTTTTCCACTCTCTCCCTTTACTTACCCTCTATGCCTTTTTCTTATTGTAACATCTACCATTCTATTTTGTTATAGTAAACCATGAAAAAACCATATTTTACACCGAAAAAGTTCTTATTGTACAATCAAACTATCACAAATTGGGATTTTTGAAAGGAAGGTATTTACTATGGTTAAACTGGAACATCCGTTGAGTAAAAACATGGAACTGGTTGCCACACATGATCTGAACGGGCAGCCGGGTTTTCAAATGGCACTTCAGGTCATGAACGGACACTATTATCTCTATGTCACAACCTACTATCATCAGGGATGGCAGATTCTGGATGTCACAGATCCGAAACACATCATCTGCAAACATCTGGACGATCCCCGTGGGAAATCCGGAACCGTTCATCCGAAAATTCAGATTGCAGACGGCATTATGATCACCGCATCCGGACAGCGTGTCCGTTTTCTTCCAATGGAAGGAGTTGACTATGATGATTATGACTCCGGTATTGAAATCTGGGATGTCAAAACAGATCCGATGAACCCGAAATTGCTTGGTTACTGGGACAATGGCGGCGGTGAAGGCATTGACGGAAATAGCACCCATCGGAACTACTATGACGGTGGCCGCTATGTATACACAACCTCCACCTGTCCGGGATTTTTGAACAACATTCTGCGCATTATTGATATTATTGATCCTGCCAATCCAAAGGAAGTCGGTCGCTGGTATCTGAAGGAACAGTGGTTAGACGGCATGGATCATGTTGAATGGGATACTTCCAAAATTCAGCCGGGTTCTCTTTCCCCTTATCCGGGTTACAAACATTATCATCTGCATATGCCACAGGTAAAAGACGGCTATGCTTATCTGGCTTACTGCGGATACGGACTGGTAATTCTGGACGTGCATGACGTTACCCGTCCAAAATATGTGGGCAGTCTGAAAATTGACCCGCCATTTTCCGATTTTATTTCCTGTCACACTGCATTACCGATGAGTGGCTATAACAAGGATTATCTGATTCTGACACAGGAAATGGGTGGCGACGGCAGACATGCACAATTTGCCGGAATCGTTGATATTTCTGACAAAACACAACCGACACTGGTTTCCATGTTTCCGCCATATTCCGTACCGGAAGATGCACCGTTTAAAAACTATGTAGAAAAAGGTGGTCGCCCGGGACTGCACAATTTCCATCAGCCACAGGGACAGCCTCACTATGAGGATCGACCAGATCGCCAGTACCTCACCTGTTTCAACGGCGGTATCCGCGTTTATGATACTTCGGATATTTTTAACCTTCGGGAAATTGCTTATTATATTCCTGCAGATCCGGAAAAAGACGCATGGCCAATTCCGAAAATGATGAACGACGGCCAGATTATTGCCCGCTGTGAAGATGTGTTGGTGGATGATCGCGGATATATCTATATTACAGACTCCAATGGTGGATTATCTGTACTCCGCTGTCTGGTTTAGAAATCATATATGATTTTAGAGGATGTGCAGTGATTCAAAGAAGAATATGTCAACTTACATTAACCAGAATCACGTACCAACTCTCACGTACGTTCAACTTGAATTAACTTTGCAAACTTCAACCTATAAACCATAAAAATGCCGCGTGGCTTTCATCAAAGGAAAACCATGCGGCACTTATTTTTGCTTCTTCCTGTTTGGAAGGGATTGTATTACCTGATATGGAGAAATCTCCATTTCCAGTAATCAGTTTTTTTCATTATGTACTTACGCTGCTTATGCAAGACCTGGGAAAATTGTCAGGATCAGTGCAACAACCAGAGCTGTAATTGTTGTATTTAATACAGTTGTAATAAATACATATTTGTAAGAATCTTTGATCTCAACTTCTGCAATACCTGTAGCGATGATATATCCCGGGTTTGTCGGTAATGTATCAAGTGTCTGAGATGCAAATACGGATACACGGTGCAGAGCACTCATGTTGATACCCATGCTTGCGAATGTCTCTGACATGTACGGTAATGTAGCGGACAGACCTGCAGGACCTGATCCGGATGCACCAGTCAGTAATGCGATTGCAAGTACTACCTTGAATAATGCCGGACCACCCATGTTTAATAATCCGTTTGTCAGTACCGGGAATGCCGGAGATGCTGCTACGACACCACCGATAGCTCCAAGTAAACCAACCTGAAGAACCAGCATAGTTGTCTGCTCTCCAACCGGTTTGATCAGTTCTTTCAGTCCTGAGAATTTTCCATAATATGGGAAGAAGAAAATCAGGGAAAGAATGATGTTGAGCATCATACTTACTAAAATGTTCCATCCAAGTCCGTTAAAGCAGATCAGTGTTACTGCGATCGGGATAATGGAAAGTAACCAGTGCGGTGTTTTCTGTCCCTCCGGACGTTTTGGTGCGTTTGGTGCAACGTCGTATACGTGTCCTTTTGCGATTTCTTTTTTAGAGATAATGTTCATCATAACGATGTTCAGGATCAGGACAACTGCGCCACCGATAAATCCAGGAACTGCTGCTGCCATCGGAGATGTACCAAGCATCTGTACAGCGATAACGTTCTGGTCGGATGTAGTACCCGGCATAGAACATGCTGCAGTTGCAAGTGCTCCTAAAACAACACCAGGGCCCATAGCTCTTGGCATTTTTGCTTTTTCAAACAAGTCCATAGCGATCGGGAATAAAATGAACATCAATACAACCGGGTTCATTCCACTGTAAGCAAGTACAGTACCGATTACATAAATTGTAAGGATAGCAAGAATCGGTTTCATAACAACCTGCTGACCTGCGGCAGCCTGTTTTCTTGCTTTGATTGTGAATAAATCATATAATGCGTTTGCGATGGATAATGCAGCACCACTTGCGTTATATAATGCAGCGATAACACATCCCATCAATACCGGACCAAGCATTGCTGTAACATAGTTACATACGCTTGGCAGCATAGTGTCTGTAAATGTTGTCAACAGGTTCATTCCGTTGAACAACGCGATCAGCAGTGCACATAACGGTGCAAGAATAATTGTGCTGATTCCTTTGTATGCGCCGTAGATCAAAACAGCGACACCAACAATAATGCCTATAATACCTAATGCAGCCATTTCTCATTCTCCTCCTTTGTCTGAGTATTTTTATGACTATACTTAGTATAAAATATAAACATTCTATAATCAAATACTAAAAATTTTATTAAATCATATCAATTTTGATATACAACATTTCTGTACATTCCTCACATGCAGAACATTTTCTTGAAATCATCACGCTCACAGGGAAACAGCATATTTTTCTACAAATCTACACGATTACTACCTGCTGCTCCGGTTCACCGGCGTCTTCCCATCAAACACGAAAAACTGGTAATCCGTCACTTTCTGTCCCTCCTGCCACTGGTAAGAGCTCTGAATACCTTTCAACTGCTTGGAATTATAAAACCAGTCAACCACTTCCTGATTGCCAATAAACTCCTTATAATTCTCACTGGTAATGCCAAATTCCTCATAACACTGACAGATCGCCATTACCGAATCATAATAATCTGCCACCGGATTCGACACCTGCTCCGTCCCATGACGGGCGATCCGATAATCCTGCAGCAATTGCTGCCAGTCTTTTCCCTGATAAACCGGATCAAATTTATTCCAGATAGAAATGCCATCCAGCATATTTCCTGCCACATCAAACAATTCACTGCCATACGCGGAAAAAGAAGTAGAAATCTGCCGACCTTCCTCCACTCCATGACTTCTGAGTTTCAACAGAATATTTCCGGTTTCCTTGCCACGCACCAGAAAAATATATCCGTCCGCCCCCTGATTCAATGCCTGAATGGCATAATAGGCATAATCCTTATCACTGGCTCCCTGCCTGATATCCACGATCTTCAAAAGATGCAGTCCCATATCCTCCAGACGATCCTGCAAAAGTTCCGTCGTATTTTCCTGAGACTCATCCTCCGACATGGTAAAAAGCACCACATTTTTGATATCCGGATTTGCCTGTGACCATACCCGCACTTCCTCCAGATCGCCTGCCTCCGAATCGCTCATATAAGAGATTCCATGCGGTGCCATGGTATTTCTGGATTCCGCAAAAGAATATGCCGCAATATTAATAGTCTGATTACGCTCCACATTTTTTGCAATATACGCGGTCTCCGGCGCATCCATTGGTCCAAGAACCAGAAAAGAAGCCCGGCTTGCACCCTGAAAAAGACTCAGCGCTTTACTTTTCTCTGAATTGGTATTTTCCGAAATGATCTGGACCTTACAGCCATTCACGCCGCCATTTTCATTCACTTTATCTGCCGCATATTCTGCTGCCCACAAGGCAGATTTTCCCAGAGAACGGTACTCTCCGCTCTCCTGAGACAGAACCACCACCGGCAGATACCCGTTTTCCAGAGACTGATTAATTTTTTCTTCAAAGGCACTTGCCTGCAGATCGCGCTGCAGGGCGGTACGTGATAATACCACCAGAAACACGATCACAACAATTGCCTGCCACACTCTATTTTTCATCGTACGCCTCCAGCATAAACCAGAAACAGGTTCCTTTATTCGGCGTGCTCTCCGCACCAAACGGCGCATGATGCAGTTTCAGGATCTCACTTGCAATATTCAAGCCCACACCCATGCCGCATTTTTCCCGTTCATTCGGTTTTACCTGATAAAACCGGTTCCAGATATACGGAAGTTTGTCCGGTTCGATTCCGATTCCATAATCAATGACTTCCACCCGGACGCTGCCCTGATACCGCCGGATCAGAATTCGTGCCTCCGTTTTATCTCCGGAATATTTTACCGCATTGGAAGCAAAATTGTAGATCACCCGGTAGATCAGACGACGATCTGCCTGCACCTGCACATCCTCCATGCATTCCAGTTTAAAATGAAACTCCGGTCGGTTTGCACAGACACTGGATAACACTTCCTCTGCCACGCCGCGAATCGAAAATACCGTTTCTTCCATTTCCATCGTTCCGGACTGCAATTTTGCCAGATCCAAAGTATCACTGATAAAGTTTGTCAGTCGATCCGTCTCATCCAGAATCATCCGCACATGTTCTTCCCTTTTCTCCGGAATTTCCCCGGAAAAGGCTTCCAGCATTTCCGCATACATGCGAATTACTGTTAATGGTGTTTTCATATCATGACTGACATTTGCCACAAAATCCCGTCGCAGGGATTCCGTTTTATTAAATTCCTGTTCCGCCTGTTCCAGTGTATCTGCAAGCTGTCTGGCTTCCACCGGACCTTCCCGGACAAACACAGTTTTATAATCACCTGCTGCCATCTGTTGTGCACTCTTATTCAGATGCTGAAATGGTCGCGAAAAATGTATTGCCAGACAGATAGACAGAATCGATGCCAGAATCAGCACCGTCACTGTCACCAGCAAATACCGACTGGTCAGAAGCCGCATCAGTGCATCCACATCTGCCAGTGATTTGCTCACCACCAGCACTTCTCTGGCGCCGTCAATATTTGCCAGCACCACTGCCTGAACCACCCAATTCGATATCCTGACATCATCTTTTACATAATACTGACAGATTCCATCCGACTCATCCAACCGCTGAAACAGCGTCTCATCTACAATATCATCCTGCTGCGGCGCCGCATTTTCTCCCTGATTGTTTACCGACAGCAACACCTGCATATCTTTTTCCGATACGATCTGAACAAAATAATCATTCGTCTTCGCCAAAAAAGCGATATTTGCCTCAAAATCTTCCTGATCGTACATATCCCAGATAGACTGTGCGGCCGCTTTCAGGTCATTTTCTGCCTGTTCCTGATATTTTCCCTGTACCGAAAAATGTAACACCATCCAGAACATGATCGCCATTGCGCCTGCAAGTCCCATAAATCCAACCCACAGACCAAACATCATCTTATGTTTCTTTCTGATCAGCTTCAAATTTATATCCTGCCCCTCTGTATGTTACAATGTAGGTGCGATGTTCCCCTAAGGCATGCCGCAGCATCTTGATCTGTGCATCCACCGTCCGGTCATCTCCCATGAAATCAAATCCCCACACTTTTTCCAGTAACGCGTCTCTAGAAAAAACAATGCCTCTGTTTCTCACCAGAAAAAACAGCAGATCATACTCCTTGGGGCGTAGTTCCACACGCACACCATCCACAAAAACTTCCCTCGCAGACACATTGACAGAAAGTCCCTCAAATTCGTATTTTTCTACTTCCTGATATGTGCCTTCCGTCTCTGTTTTCTTTTTATTTTTCTGATTCCGCTGCAAGATCACACCGATCCGCGCCACCAGTTCACGAATCGAAAATGGTTTCACCACGTAATCATCAATTCCAAGTTCAAATCCCTGTAGCTTATCATATTCCTCTCCTTTTGCGGAAAGCATCAGCGCAGGAATATCTTTGATCTCCCGGATTTTTTTATATGCTTCGTATCCGTCCATCTCCGGCATCATAATATCCATGATAATGACGTCAAAATCCTTCTGCCGGCAACGTTCCACCGCTTCTTTTCCGTTGGCAGCTTCCTCTACTTCATATCCCTGATATTCTGCAAATTCCCGGATTCCCATACGGATCGATAATTCATCATCCACCACTAAAATTTTCGCCATTGTCCCACCCCCATGATACTTTGTATCATAACTTTTATGCGATAATTTTGCAACTTGTAGATGCTTCTCCTGTTATCATAGCCAGCAAAATATTGAGTACCGACTGCTCCTCCGGTTGTTTCCATGCCGCCGCGATCTGTACGGAATGTTCCAACGGACAGCACTGAAATCCCTGTGTATACACATTTCTCACCCATGAATTGCAGACAGTCACCCCAAGACCATTTTCCACATTCATCAGAATCGATTCCATACTGTTTACGCTGCAGAAATTCGGCACAAATCCATACTTACTTCCAATTGTCCGGATATACTCCGCCTGCATATCTTCCCGGTCATCTGCCAGCACAAAAAATGTTTCCTTCCGAAAATCCTCCGGCTTCCAGTTCTTCTTTTTATTCCGAAACAGCGTATTCGAAAACAAGATCACTTCCGGTGCCGTATCGATCACAAATGTTTGTGCATCATAAATCTTAGCCGCACGTTCTTCTAATGTAATGATCAGATCCAGCTGACCCATCTGAAAACGTGCAGACAGCTCCTGAAGATTATAAGCTTCCAGAGACACCTTAACTCCCGGATATTCCAGACGCAGTTTTTTTAAAATCGGTTGAATATAACTTCCGATATTCCATCCGTTGACATAACCGATGCGGATCATGCCCATTTCCAGTGCTTCCAGACGCTCTACCCGCTCTTTTGCATCTGCCATGCACTGTTCCACTTTCTGAAATACATTCTGATAAATCCGTCCCGCCTCTGTCAGCGCAATATGTTTTCCACTTCTGTCAAAAAGCTGCACATTCAGTTCTTTTTCCAGACGCGCGATGTTTCTGCTCAAATTTGGCTGAGAAATATAAATTTTCTCTGCCGCTTTACAAAAACTGCCTTCTGCTGCCACCGATAAAAAACTTTGTACTAACGTGTCGTTCATCATATTTCCCCCCATGCGTTTTTCGAACATTTTAAGCCCGTAAAATTTACTGTTTTCACCATAAATCTTTCCGTCAACTTTTGATGCTCCCATCATAGCAGAGAATTATGATAGCTAAATGAATTTTGAAAAATTTTTATTCCCCATCATTACCATAGTCAGAAAAAGCTCCTGCAAACGTCCACGTTTTTCCCTGATCCTCAGTCATAAAACAGATTCCTTCCTGCTCGCCCACCTGATTGATCAGCTTAATTTTATACGTGTCACCATCTTTTTCCGGCATCATCATATACTGATAGTCGCTTGCGGAAAAATGCAGTTCCGACGCATATGGAGATAACTCCGTTGCCGAATCCAGCGGCAATGTCACCGGCTCAAAAGTCGCACCACCGTCGTAAGTCACATAAATCTGCGAATGTGCCCCGGAAGCGCCTGCCAGTCCCGCAAATCCAAACTGACTGTCGAAAAACTCCAGACCTTCTGCCACACCCATTGTCCCATCAAACGGATCTTCATTTATTTTTGTCCATGTTTTACCGCCATCTGTCGTCTGATTCAGATCATAAAACCTGCTGCCTGCAGCCGCATCGACGATTTCCAATCGCCAGCCCAGATTTTTTTCCACATAAAATTCCACAGAACCATTATTCTGATCCACATGCCATCCATCCGACAACTGCGCCTCCAGCGACTGTTCTGCCTCATGTTCCTCCGACAGTTCACTCAATGGTGTATACTGAGGCTCCATCATATAACGCACCGGTGTGATCGTATCCTCCATTCCCGGAATATAGAGAGACACTTCGTACCCGCTCATCTCTCCGCCTGCATCCAATGCAGAAAAATCTGTCTCTCCACTGACGACACTGTCACCATCCACATCTCCCGGCAGATACTCCAATCCATCACTGGTTGTAAAGGAACGAACACCATAATATAACACACCATAGGTCACAGTTTTTCCCGATGTCGCATTAATTGCTTTCTGCCACCGACTGACATATTTCTGACAATCTGCAAAACTCAAAATACGGATCATCGGTTGCAACAAATGATCAGAATCATAAGATCCACTGGTATAGCCATCCAGATCAACTCTGATTTTGTCACTCTTGGTTGCGTCATAAGAAATCAGAAATGTTCTGTCTTTGTCATTCTTATCTCTTCCATATAAAAAAGTATTCACCTTCTGCACGGTTCCACGTTCATTAAAAATAATTTTTACGCCATCACCGGCAACGTATAATTCCTTCGGCAGATCAATCTTCTTGCCAATATCATCCAGCAATCCCTGCACACCATTGTTGAAAAAATTATCATGATCATAAGAAACATACTGAACCGTCTGCTTTTCCTGCAGCTTTTCTGCCAGCCGTCCATGTCCCGGAATCGCAGAATAAATCACACCTCCGACAGCACAGCCGCTTCCGATCAGAATGATTAACAGTGAGATCCAGAAAGAAAATCCTCTTTCCTGTGTCAGACTTCCATTTTTCTTCAAATAAGCAGTCATCACGCTCCATATGATGATACTACAGATCAAAGCCGCTCCGATTGCTCCGATAATGATCACACTGAGCCGTCTGCCGCCATACTGACATACATGCCAGACCTGAAATAGCAGTAACAGGTAGCATACAATGTTCAATTTTCCACAAATTTTTCTTATTGCACTCACTTCAAAATCACACTCCTGCTTTTCAAAATCCCAAAAATATCTCTGTTTTCTATCCTACTAATAAATCAACATATTTTTTAATTATATATTACTTTTTGATAGCAGGAATCGCAATCTCACTTTTTGTATTATTCAAAATATCATCACACTCAAATACGCCACGCTGACCACTTACTATAATGATTTTCCATAAACCATTTATAGTAAGATACTCTCCATCTTCACATATATTTTTCTTAGAAAATTTTTATTCCTCTGTCGTATTCTCCGTCCAATTCGGATTGTAAATAGAATAACCGTTTCGACCGCCTCTCTTTGTCTCATACAGTGCCTGATCCGCATGTCGATACAGCTCAATAAACGTATTTCCGTTATCCGGTGCCAATGCCACACCAACACTGATTGTAATACTGCGGTTATCCATTTCCTCAATCTTCATTTCCGGAAGATTCTTCAACAGATTATGAATTCTCTGCTCTGCCTTGTCCCGATCAGAAATATTGCGCATTAAAATGACAAACTCATCGCCACCGATACGTCCTACAATATCATCTTCCCGGAACTGGCCCTGCAAAAATTTTCCAAGCATACTTAAGACTTTGTCACCTACAAGATGACCGTAACTGTCATTCACGCTCTTAAAATAATCTACATCCAGAATCACAAAACCATGCTGTCCAGATTCCTGCTGTAAGATTCGTTCGATAAATTTCTGTGTGTAGTCTTTGTTATACAATCCCGTCAGAGCATCACGCTGTGCTACTGCCAGTAATTTTACCTTTTCCCGATTATTTTTACGTGCAATATAAATAACTAAAATACCTACTAACACGCAAAATACCAACATGAAGATCATTTCATATTCCTGAATAAAAGCATAGGATTTCTGCGCTGCTTTGACCGGAACAATATAACAAAGCATCCAGTCATTCATTCCGATTGGCATATAAGTCATATAGTAGTCCTGTGCACTTGTATTATCCAAACCTAAGCGAATAAAACCAGATTCACTTGCAATAAAATCATCCTGCACCTGTGCCAGTGTATCTTCCTGATTTTTATTTTTCTCTGTGTAATATGTAAATAAATTATCACCATATTCAATCTGTTTTTTATTACCATTTCCATCTTCATAGGTAATAATTTTTCCCGTATGATTAACGATCAATGTATCGCCTTCACCATCAAACAGATCATCAAACAGCATATGACTTAACATTGTTACATTGTAAGAACCGCCTAAAATACCGATTATCTGCTGATTTTTATCATATACCGGCACCCCAAGAACCACTCTTGTTTCCTGATCAACACTACTCTCCAGCGGATCACTTAAGGTCTGCTGTCCATTAATTGCTTCTTTGAAATACCGTCTGTGAGAAACATTTTTTACAACACCATTGTCATAATATGCCGTTCCATCCGGTTCAATCAATGCCGTCCGCTCCAGATCTGTTGATTCATAAATATTGATCAACTTATCCAAATGCTCCTGAGTAATCAGCTCCTCATCCTGCCCCATTTCTTTTGCCAACCCATTCAAATACTGATAATGAATTGCTAAAATAGAGCGCAAATGTTCACTCTGACGTTTTACATTATTCATCATTGTTCTCTGTGAATTTTTCTCCACAGAATGCTGTACTCCGGCAAAAAATACTAAAATGCCAATTACCACCGCAATAATGAAAACACCAGTTGCCACAATATAATTTTTTAACTGCGATGTCTTTTTTCTCATATGTTTATCCTCACATCTTTGGTCTTATTAATTCCTATTTTTATAATAATAATACCAAATAAATAATTAACAATAAAGTTATTTATTTCAATATTTACGGTTTTTTTACACTTCTATTTAGTTAGAACATAAAAAACCTCAGAAACTTTTGATTTCTGAGGTTACTAGAGGCGACAACCAGATTCGAACTGGTGATAGAGGTGTTGCAGACCTTTGCCTTACCACTTGGCTATGTCGCCATATTTAATTAATATACCTTTTGCATTATATCATTCCCGAAGGAATAAGTCAATATGCGAAAATTCATTTCGTAAATAATTAATTACGAAAAAACTCCCCGAGTAGGGCTCGAACCTACAACAACTCGGTTAACAGCCGAG
>NZ_JRFU01000141.1 GCF_003122485.1 Eubacterium ramulus | reverse complement strand
GGATACATAGTGATGAAGGGAGCGCCTTTTTATGAGCAAAAGTAGTAGCCGGCACCTTCTTGAACAAAGTTCAAGAAGTATCGCTCGCAAGCGAGCTCTTTTGCGAATGGCGCGTGTGAACTGTAACTATCGTATCATAAATAACAACTTTTTTCCAAAAATACTTGCATTTTAGTTTTATATCCGTTATAATAGCACTTGCGTTAAAGACGTATGCGCCTTTAGCTCAGCTGGTAGAGCAGTAGACTCTTAATCTATTTGTCCAGGGTTCGGTCTTCGCTTCGCTCCGGTCGGTCCAAATCCGAGATCCACCGGATCTCGTGGACCCCTGAAGGCGCATTGTAAGTCATCCGATTGGATGACTTTTTTACTGTCATAAAAACGAATAGAAATACGAAGCATCTCAGAGCAGCATCTGAGGTGCTTTTCTTAGTATACGGGAAGTTAGAAATGCGTATCTTTTGTAAGAAATATGAAAGAAAGGTAAGCAGACTGAAAAAAAGGTAGGACAGGAATAACTGAAATAATATGGACTCTGGATTGGCGCTGTCCCTAACGGAGTGTAGATTTGCAGAAAGAATGCTAAGAGTATTCTTGAAAAAGGGAGTGTGAAAAATTATGACTGAGTTATTGGTGAAACTTTTTGTGAAAAACAGTAAGGACACGAAAGATACAAAGGTTCGACTGGCCTATGGAAATCTGGCAGGAATTGTAGGTATTTTATGTAATGTACTGCTGTTTGCTGGAAAATATATTATCGGAACGTTATTCGGATCCATCGCAATTGCAGCAGATGCGGTAAATAACTTAAGTGATGCGTCCAGCAATATTGTCAGTCTGCTTGGATTTAAACTGGGATCAAAAAAAGCAGATGAGGAGCATCCGTATGGTCATGCGCGGTATGAGTATCTGGCGGGACTTGTGGTCTGTGTCATTATCGTGGCTATCGGCTTGTCACTGGCAAAAGAAAGTATTTTGAAAGTCATTCATCCGTCAGAAGTGGATTGCAATGTGCTGATGATCGTAGTACTTCTTATTTCCATTTGTGTAAAACTGTGGATGAGTATTTTTAATAAGAAAATTGGTATGAGAATCGAATCCGATACACTGATCGCGACGGCGGCAGACAGTCGAAATGATGTGATTTCTACGTCAGCTGTTGTAGTTGCAACTATTTTATGTAAGGTGACAGGGTTAAATATTATTGATGGTATTGCCGGTATCGGTGTGGCTGTATTTATTTTGTACAGTGGTATTGGACTGATCAAAGAAACGTTAAGTCCGCTGCTTGGAAAAGTACCGGCAGCAGAATTTGTCAATCATATTACGGAGAAAATTCAGTCATATCCGGGAGTAATCGGAGTGCATGATCTGATGATCCATGATTACGGCCCGGGAAATCTGTTTGCCACGGTGCATGTGGAATTTCCGGCAGAAACACCTGTCATTGAGGCACATGAGGTCATGGATGAGATCGAGCGTGATTTTCAGGAACAGGAGCATATGATTCTGACAATTCACTATGATCCGATCGTTGAGGAAAATGCGGAAGTGGCAGAAATCAGAGCTTTTGTCAGCAAGGCTGCAAAGGAGTTTGATGAGAGACTTTCTATCCACGAAGTTCGTCTGGTTCCGGGAAATGAGTCCGGTAATGTAATTTTTGACTGTGTAAAACCGGCTGGATTTAAGATCAGCGACAGTGAGATTTCATCCTATCTGCAAAAACGTGTGACAGAATGGAATCCGCGCTATCGCTGTGTGATTAAAGTAGAGCAGAGTTATGTCTGAGTTATCCTTATTGTATAATTTCAACTTCAATCTGGGTTACAAAGTCATCGGTATTTTTTTCAATAAAACTATTTACCACGTCATATTCGATGTACAGATCGCTGGTTCTAAGGTTATGCTCCTTTTTATAATTTCGTATTCGCTCGTAAGTCTCACCAATCGTACTCCAGTGACCGATGTGATAGGCTGTCAGATATTTTCCGGGAGGAAGTATCTGGCAGTTTTTGATCGAGGGTTTCTGATGCATGAGCAGTGCAACGTTGTCGTAGGCATCGTAAATGCCGTGCTCTACATTTTTTCCATATTGAAAATAAGCAATATCGTAATCCAGATAGGGATTATTCTTTTGCAGCAGCGTAATTAATTCATTGAGTTTTTTTGAAAATGACTGAGTGGAAGACGGATCTGCTTCTTTATAAAGGTAATAATATTGTGGATAGGTATTTATTTCAATTGTGGAAAAATCGGTTTTTTCGGCAATTTTTATCTTCTTTCTCTGCTGTTGCATCCATTTTTTCATAGTCTGCAGTTTTTTTATCTGTTGTGTAATCTGACTTTCTCTTTCAAGAAAAATTTGTTGAAAAAGTTCCGGGCTTCGCTGTGATAGATAAGTTTGGATTTCCTTTAAAGGCATGTCCAGATCACGCAAAACCAGAATGGTGTTTAGAATCTCAATCTGATCAATGGAATAGAAGCGGTAACCGTTTTCATTAATGTATTCTGGTTGAAACAGACCGATATCATCATAGTGAAAAAGTGTATGTTTGGTAATTCCCATCAGTTGGGCCAGTTCTCCGGTAGTCAGATAATCTTTGCGTTCCATATAATTTAAATGCTCCTGTTTTGTAAAAAAAATATAGTGTAAAAATCTGCTTGACTATAGGGTTACCCTATACTGTATGCTGACAGATGTCAAGAACGAAATGATTAAAAAGAGCATTCTCGAACTGTCATATTCTTCTCAGGATCACTGTTGGTGACAGATAGAATTATCATAATCAGTAGAAAGTAATTGGATAGTAATTAGATAGTAATTAGAAAGCAGGTGTTTTTATGAGTATGTCTTTGAACCAAGAGTTTACTCCTTTGAAATTGTTGCGATTTGCGGCACCATCCATCATTATGATGATGTTTATGTCGTTGTATACGATCATTGATGGAATGTTTGTATCACGTTTTGTTGGAAGTAATGCATTATCTGCAACTAATATTGTGTACCCGGTTGTAAATATTATGATCGCAATTGCAACGATGCTTGCGACTGGTGGAAATGCTATCATCAGTAAATATCTGGGAGAAGGAAAAAAGAAAGAAGCCAAAGAAAGGCTTACCATGTTTGTGGTCATTACTTTAATTGTCAGTGTGGTGATTATGCTGATCACGCTGATTTTTCTGGATCAGATCTGCTATCTGCTTGGTTCTACCGATGAATTACTGCCATATTGCAGAAACTATCTGATGATTCTTGCATTTTTTGCTCCGGCTTGTATGTTACAGTCTTTGTTTCAGTGTTATCTGGTAACTGCAGAGCGTCCGACACTGGGACTGGTTCTGATCATTTTAGCAGGAGTTTTAAATGCAGTGCTGGATTATGTAATGATCGTGCATTGCCATCTGGGAATCAGCGGTGCAGCGCTGGCAACCGGACTTGGTCAGTCGATACCGGCAATTGCGGGATTGATTTTCTTTTTCACAAATAAAAAGGGACTTTGTTTTACACGGTTTCGTGTGAAAGTTGGAGATTTTTTTCATGCATGCTATAATGGCTCTTCCGAAATGGTATCTCAGCTGGCAGCAGCTATTATCACGTTTTTATTTAATTCAGTTATGATGCGGCTGGCCGGTGCAAATGGTGTGGCTGCCATCACGATCATTTTGTATGGAGAATTTTTATTTAATTCCTTTCATCTTGGATTCGCTGTTGGAATTGCTCCGATTGTCGGTTTTCAGTATGGTGCACAAAATAAAGCTCAGCTGAAGCGTATATATAAGACAACTTTTATTTTTGTAATTGCATCATCTGTTGTGATCACTGTGATCGCTGCATTTCTGGCAAAACCAATCGTTTCGATATTTACAAAGGATCCTGGAACCTGGGAACTGGCCTCTGTAGGATTTCAGATTTTTGCGATAAATTTTCTGTTCAGTGGGGTTAATATTGCATCTTCCGGATTTTTTACCGCTCTGTCTAATGGAAAAGTATCTGCGCTGATTTCTTTTTGCAGGACATTGCTTTTTACCGTTTTATTTTTACTTGTGTTGCCGCACGTACTGGGCTTGAACGGTGCGTGGATCGCGATTCCTTCCTCGGAACTGTGTACATTAGTCCTGTCGGTCTGTATGCATGTGAAATATTTTATAAAAAAGAGTGAAAAAAATTATATTTTGGGATAAAATGTACGTTATGAATGAACGGGAGAAGGAGGACGCCGTAAAATGGCAATCCATGTAAAAAGCGAAATTGGAAAACTGAAAAAAGTTATGCTCCACAGACCCGGTCAGGAGCTGGAACATCTGGTTCCGGAAGATCTGGAGAGGCTTTTATTTGATGATATTCCGTACTTGAAAACCGCAAAAATCGAACACGATATGTTTGCAGAAATCATGCGGGGACAGGGAGTGGAAGTGGTATATCTGGAAGATCTGACCGCAGATGTACTGAAAAATCCGGAGAAAAAGGAGCAGTTTGTTCGTGAATTTATTGCAGAGGGCGGTGCTTCGGCAGCGAAAGTCCGTGACCAGTTGTACGACTATCTGATGAAAATTTCAGATGAAAAGGAACTGGTGTTAAAGACCATGTCGGGAATCCGGGCTTCTGAATTGAATGTAAAAATGAGCTGCCCGCTGGTAAGCCTGGTGAAAAAAGAAAGTCAGTTTTTACTTGATCCGATCCCGAACCTTTATTTTACCAGAGATCCTTTTGCCTGCATAGGAAACGGTGTCAGTCTGAACCGGATGTATTCACGAACCAGAAGACGGGAAACACTTTACGGAAAATATATTTTAAAATATAATCCGGATTTTGCAGGAAAAGTACCGTTTTACTATGATCGGGATATGGATTTTTCTATTGAAGGCGGAGATATCCTGAACCTGAGCAATAAAGTGATCGCCATTGGAATTTCACAGCGTACCACTCCGGAAGCCATTGAACTTCTGGCACAGAATATTTTCGTGGATAAAGCGTCAGAGATTGAAACGATTATCGCATTGGATATTCCGGCTGTACGTGCATTTATGCATCTGGACACAGTATGCACGCAGGTGGATTATGATAAATTTACGATTCATCCGGGTATCATGCAGACGCTGCGTATTTTTGAAATCAAACCGGGAGATCGGAAAGGACAGCTGAAAGTAACGGAGTCCGATGCGATGCTTTCGGATATTCTTGCAAAATATCTGGAATTGGATAAAGTGACGTTGATCAAATGCGGTGGAAAAGACCGGATTGCTTCTGAGCGTGAACAGTGGAACGATGGTTCCAATACTCTTTGTATTGAGCCGGGAAAAGTTGTTGTATATGATCGAAATTATGTGACCAATGAGATTTTACGTCAGCATGGCATTGAGGTGCTGGAAATGGCAAGTTCGGAGCTTTCCAGAGGTCGGGGAGGCCCACGTTGTATGAGCATGCCGCTGGAGCGGGAAGACCTGTCAGGGGGGAGCTTTTCTATATCTACGTCTTGATTATAAGCATGATTTCTAAATAATATAATTAGAAAACCATTCACATTTCTTTTTGTTTGAGCTATGATAAACGTATCTATGGGAAAACATCAGAGGAAGTGGATGGTTTTCTTTTTTACAGGATTACAAAAATGTGCAGAAGAATGACATACATTTTTGATTATAATCTTATTGTTAAAATAGCTTACAGAAAAATGTAGGGAGTGAAAAAATGATCAGAGAAATTAACGTAAAAGAATTAACCGATAACATCAGCGAGATGTGTATACAGGCGAACCATTATCTGTCACCGGATATGGATGCATGCATGAAACAGGCCGTTGAGACAGAAAAATCAGAGCTTGGAAAAAAAATCCTGAATCAGCTTCAGGAAAATCTGGAAATTGCGGACAAAGAGATGATTCCAATCTGTCAGGATACGGGAATGGCCGTTATTTTTATGGAAATCGGACAGGACGTACATTTTGTGGGCGGCGATTTTGAGGAAGCGGTCAATGAAGGAGTACGTCGTGGTTATGTGGATGGATATCTGAGAAAATCCGTGGTAAAAGATCCGCTGATCCGTGAAAATACAAAAGATAATACACCGGCAATTCTGCATACAAAAATTGTTCCGGGTGATAAAGTAAAAATTACTATTGCACCGAAAGGGTTCGGCAGTGAAAATATGAGCCGCATTTTTATGCTGAAACCGGCAGACGGTATCGAAGGTGTAAAAAATGCGATTCTGGCGGCAGTCAAAGATGCAGGTCCAAATGCCTGTCCGCCAATGGTTGTGGGCGTAGGTATCGGTGGAACTTTTGAAAAATGTGCCCTGCTTGCAAAACAGGCGCTGACCAGACCGGTAAATGAACATTCCGACATTCCATATGTCAAAGAAATGGAAGAAGAAATGCTGACAAAGATCAATCATCTTGGTATTGGACCGGGGGGACTTGGCGGCACAACCACAGCGCTGGCAGTCAACATCAATACTTATCCGACCCATATCGCAGGACTTCCTGTGGCAATCAATATCTGTTGCCATGTCAACAGACATGCAGTAAGAGAACTGTAGATTTAAGTTAAATGCGGGAAATTTACAGGAATATAGATAATATTTATGACTTCCGGGAAAATTCTAGGAACATGAATGACCAGAAAATTGATTGAATACCAGGAGGAAATCATTATGGATAAACATATACATACACCAATTACAGAAGAAATTACCGCTGATTTAAAAGCAGGCGATTACGTTTATATCACAGGTACACTTTATGTAGCCAGAGATGCTGCACACAAACGTATGATGGAAGTACTGGATGAAGGAAAAGAACTTCCTATCGAAATCAAAAACTGTACCATTTATTACATGGGACCATCCCCGGCAAGAGAAGGACGCCCGATCGGTTCCGCAGGTCCAACTACCGCAAGCCGTATGGATAAATATGCTCCGCGTCTGCTGGATCTGGGGGAAAAAGCCATGATTGGAAAAGGAAAGCGTACCAAAGAAGTCATTGATGCAGTCATCCGAAACAAAGCTGTTTACTTTGCAGCTATCGGCGGAGCAGGTGCATTGCTTTCAAAATGCATCAAAAAATCTGAGATTGTATGCTACGAGGACCTTGGTGCAGAGGCAATCCGCAAGATTGAAGTCGAGGATTTCCCGGTTATCGTAGTTGTAGACTCTGAGGGAAATAATCTGTATGAAACTGCCATCAAAGAATTCGCGGTTGTTGATTAAATCTATTTAAAATTTAATATTATTAAGACGAAATCAGAGCCTCCTTCTGCAACCTCCAGTCGCAGAAGGAGGCTCTGATTTCTTTTTATAAAAAATTAAGAAATTCATACATTTTTTACAAGGTTTTATCTTATATAATAGCATCACTTACATTAGGTAAACACAGGAGGACTGACGGTGAAAAAAAATTTAAACACAAAAAACTGGTGATTGTGCTGGTTATCATTGTAGCAGCAATCATTGTGCTGGTTGGCGTAGCCAAACGAAAGTTAAACAGTGTAGCAGAAGCGACCAAGATTGTACAGTTGGAAAAAGTAGATAAACGTGACCTGTCCGATTTTATATCTCTGACAGGAACGGTAAGTGGTGAGACGAAGATCAATTATTCTTCTACAGCTGCGACTGAGATCAAAACTGTAAATGTTCAGGTTGGAGATGTTGTAAAAGAAGGCGATGTGATAGCAACTCTGGATAAAGATTCTATTCAGAAACAGATTGATGTGCTGGAAAAATCTCTGTCAAATGCAGCTGCATTAAAGCAGAATGAAAGCAATCAGAATCAGCGCGCCCTTGAGCGTGCCAAAGAAGATCAGAAAAATCAACTGGCACAGGCAAATGACAGTATCAACAGTGCAGAAGCTGCGTATACAGCAGCACAAAATACTGTAAATTCATTAAATAACCAGATTAAATCTGTATCAGATCAAGTAAATGCGGCATCCGATGAAGATACTAAGGCAGAACTTCAGGAAAAACTTTCCAATCTTCAGGATCAGCTTTCCAGTGCAAAAAGTGATCTTACGTCTGCAGACAGTGCCCGCAAAGAAGCAAAAAATAATTATACGAGCGTAAAATCCTCCACCGATGATGCGATTTATTCTGCCCAGAGCAGTATTGAGTCTGCAAAATATAACCAGACTGATAACAGTGATACACAGACGCAGCTGGATCAGTTGAGAAAACAACTGGACGATTGTACGATCACAAGTAAAAGTGCAGGTATTGTTACTGCAGTCAATGTTTCTGTCGGTGATGTAAATACAGCAAATGCTACATTAGTAACAGTAGAAAATAATACTGATATGATCGTGAATGCAAGTGTAACAGAAAAAGATATTCTGAAATTGCAGGAAGGTATGAAAGCAATCATTACTTCTGATGCGTTGGATGATCAGAAAATCAATGGCGAGATTATTAAAGTAGTAAAAGTATATAATGCTTCCCAGCCGACGACGGAACAAACCGGAAAGGAGACTTCCGGAGCAGCCAATACAGGTGGCTTTTCCGTACAGATCAAACTGGATCACTGTGATCTGATCAGTGGCATGAGTGCCAAGGCAAAAGTTGTCCTGACAGACCGTCAAAATGTGTTGGCTGTTCCATATGATCTGGTGCAGCAGGATGAAAATAACAAAGATTATGTACTTTGTGCCGAAGATAACGGTGACGGAACTTATACAGCTGTAAAGAAAAATGTCACAGTAGGCGATGAGATTAACTATTATACCGAAGTGACCGGTGGAGATCTGAAAGCAGGCGACTATGTCATCATGGATTACTCTATTTCCGAAGGAGATACCTTTACTGGAGAAATTGGCAGTGATGAGAGTGGAAATGAAAATACAGGTGACGGTTCTACAAGTGTAAGTTCTGAAGTAACTGCGGATTAATCATGGAGGTTTTTATACATGTCAAATGAAATTATGATCCGCATGGAACAGATCGTAAAAACATATTATATCGGTCAGCCAAACGAACTGGAAATTCTTCATGGTATCAATCTGGACGTAAAACGTGGCGAGTTTGTTTCCATCGTAGGAGAATCCGGTTCCGGAAAAAGTACGCTGATGAATATTATGGGGATTCTGGATCGTCAGACTTCCGGTAATTATTTTCTGGAAGGAGAGGATGTCAATAGCATGGATGATACCGTGCGAAGTGTCATGCGGAATAAAAAAATAGGGTTTGTATTTCAGAATTTTAATCTGATTCCCAGAGCTAATGCCTTAAAAAATGTAACCCTGCCTTTGATGTACAGTGAGCATCGTCCGAAAAATGCAAAGGAAATCGGTATGCAGATGCTGGAACTGGTGGGAATGGCAGATCGTGCCACACACCGTCCGAATGAGCTGTCCGGTGGACAGAAACAGCGAATTGCTATTGCCAGGGCGATGATCAATGATCCTTCCATTATCCTTGCAGATGAGCCGACCGGTGCACTGGATTCCCAGACCGGTCATATGATCATGGATATTTTTCACAAACTCCATGAAGAACAGGGAAAAACAGTCGTACTGATCACTCATTCAAAGGAACTGGCAGCAGAGACCGAGCGAATTGTCACATTAAATGATGGTATGATCGTATCCGACAGCAAAAAAACAGAAAAAGGCTGTGATTTGTCAGGTCATCACAAGATGAATGATGGATGCAATAAGCCAGAAATCGGAGAGGAGGGAATGATATGCTGATAGAGAATATCAAAGAAGCCTTTCAGAACCTTCTTTCCAATAAAATGCGTTCCCTGCTGACCATGCTTGGAATCATCATCGGTATTTCTGCGGTTATCACGATCACGACCATTGGAACATCTATCAAATCAACGTTGAATGCTACATTAAACTCCCTTGGTGGAAACAGTATCAGCGCCAGTGTGGATGCTATTTATCCGGAGGATGATGCGGACTGGTCAAACTGGGAATATCCGGAGATGACAGCAGATGATTATATTACGCAGGATATGCTGGATGAATTACAGGAAACATACCCGGACGAGATCGCAGGTTTTGGTATTTCAGCTTATCTTGGCAGCGGTCAGATTTACAAAAACAGTGATAAATATGCGAATGTGGACGCAACAGGAACGACAAAAGAAGAACTGGAGTACATGAAAATTAATATTCTTCGTGGACGTAATCTGACAAAGCAGGATATGAAAAAGGAGAAGCGTGTATGTGTTGTATCCGATACGATGGCATCCTATTATTTCGGCAGTGAAGATCCTATCGGACAGCAGATCATTTACAGTGGAAGTGATGGTTATTCTTATGAATTTACAGTAGTAGGTGTGTATGAATATAATGCTGCTATTTTCGGTAAACAGGATACGACGATTCCGGAAAAAGACCGCAGCACTACCATGTATATCCCTGCTACAACTGCAAATAAATTAAATCATAGTGAAGCGACCAATGGATATACATATATAAGTGTTCTTTTAAAAACAGGTGCGGATCAAAATCAGGCAGAAACAGATATACAGAGCTTTTTTGCAGACAAATATGCAAAAAATGAAAAATGGCAGGTCACAACATACAATATGTCTTCGGATATGGGCGTTATTAATACGGTTATTAATGTAGTAACCGTGGCCATTTCCTTTATCGCGGCTATTTCTCTGATTGTTGGTGGTGTCGGCGTTATGAATATTATGCTGGTGTCCATCACCGAGCGAACCAAAGAAATCGGTATCCGAAAAGCATTGGGTGCAAAAAATAAGGCCATCAAGCAGCAGTTTCTGATTGAGTCTGTGGTACTTTGCCTTGTTGGTGGAATCATTGGAATTTTGATCGGAATCCTGTTCGGATTCATTCTCGGAAAAGTGGCAATGCTTGTCATCAACAGCTACTACAGCGATTATGCAGGTTATATTATCATGAATGTACATCCGTCTGTATTAGCGATTGTGCTTTCGGTATGCTTCTCTATGTTGATCGGTGTGTTCTTCGGATCTTATCCGGCGAAGAAAGCAGCAAAAATGGAAGTTATTGATGCACTGAGATATGAGTAAATTTTTTAACTCAGACTGAGAAAAACTATTGATGATTGTACTTTAAAATGGGATATGATAAGATACGAAAAAGAATGAATAGAAAGTAGTGATACTCATGTCCACACAGAAAGGAACTCTGATCAATAAATACACACCAGACTATGTCATCTTTGACCTTGAGACGACTGGAATCTCACCGAACTATGATGAAGTGATTGAGATTTCAGCGCTGAAGGTTAAAGGTGGCGAAGTAGTGGATGAATTTAATACGCTGGTGAACCCGGGCCGCAAGATTCCATTTGGAGCGACGAAAGTGAATGGAATTACAAATGCGATGGTTGCGGAGGCACCGGCGTTTTCGCATGTTCTGGCAGAGTTTCTGGATTTTGCGGAAGGTCTTGTTCTGGTGGGACATAACATTGCACGGTTTGACATGAAGTTCATCTGGCGTGACGCCGAGCAGTATTTTGGCGAAATTCCGCAGAACAATTATGTGGATACGTTGCAGGTGGCGCGAAAACATTTACCGAAGATGGATCATCATCGTCTGGTGGATCTGGCGGAGTATTATGGTATTTCATCGGAAGGTGCGCATCGTGCGCTGAATGACTGTTACATGAACCAGAAAGTGTATGAGTGCATGGTGGCGGAAATGCGTGAGGCACATCAGAAGCGTTTGGAGGAAGCAAGAAAAAAGGCAGCAGAAACAGCGAATGCAGGTACAAGTGCAAACGCAGATCAGATGGCAGTAAATTCGTTAAATAATCCCGCACATAGTAATCGTAATCAGACGCAGAACGAAAACGCACAGTCGGAAGGCGTAGAAGTGCAGCAGCGTCCACAGCATTTTACGGTAAAAATCCGCGGAGTAGTAGAACGCATTACCTATCAGAATCCGGAAAATGGCTATACAGTCCTTAAATGTGCAGTAAAAAGTTACAAAGAACTTGTGACAGTCATCGGAAGTCTGCTGGATGTGAATGTTGGATCTGTACTTCTGATTTATGGAAATTGGAAAGTGGACAGTCGTTACGGAAGACAGTTTGCGGCAGAGAGCTGGGAAGAAACACTTCCGGCTACCGTGTTTGGCATTGAAAAATATCTTGGTTCCGGTCTGATCAAAGGTGTTGGTCCGAAATACGCGAAAAAGATCGTGGCGCAGTTTGGAACGGAGACGCTGGAAGTCATTGAGACAGATATTTCACGGCTGCAGGAAGTGGATGGTATTGGGAAGAAGCGGATAAAAATGATCCGGGATAGTTGGGAACGGCAGAAAGAGATTAAAAATGTTATGCTTTTTTTGCAGGATCATGGCGTCAGTACCTCTTTTGCAGCAAAAATTTACCGTCAGTACGGAAATGAAAGTCTGGATAAAATGAAAGAAAATCCTTTTCAGATGGCAGATGATATCTGGGGCATTGGATTTAAGACAGCAGATGGAATTGCACAGAAGCTTGGTTTTGCAAAGGAGGCTTACGTCCGATTACGCAGCGGTATTATGTATACACTGAGCAATCTGGCGGACGAGGGGCATGTGTTTGCATATCAGGAGCAGCTGATCGCGAAGGCAGCAGAATTACTGGAAGCGGAAGAATCCAGCATCGTAATGACTCTGGATCAAATGATCATGGACAAAGATCTGATCTGTGAAACGGTAGACTATAACACAGATCAGGCAGAAATGAAAGCTATATATCTGCCGGCATTTTATTATGCGGAAGCAGGTGTGGCAGGCAAATTAAAACGTCTGGCGCAGGCACCGGCAGCAGACCGGCTCTGGCATGCACTGATGGATGCACGGCAGAAGACAGGAAACGAAAGCCTGTCCATTGATGTTAGTAAAATTCAGGAAAAAGTACACATGGAATATGATGAGATTCAGGCGGATGCCATTAGAAAAGCAGCTGTTTCCAAAGTTATGGTATTGACGGGAGGACCTGGAACCGGAAAAACCACGACAACGCAGGGGATTATCGCCGCTTACCGTTCGTTTGGATTAAAAATCCTGCTGGCAGCACCGACAGGTCGTGCCGCTAAGCGTATGACAGAAGCAACCGGATTAGAGGCAAAGACAATCCATCGTCTGTTGGAGTGCAAACCGCCGGAAGGATATCAGAAAAATGAGGATAACCCGCTGGAGGGAGATGTGCTGATCATTGATGAGTGTTCTATGATTGACATGATACTGATGAACGCGCTGCTCAAAGCAATTCCGGAGGGAATGCGTCTGATACTGGTGGGGGATATCGATCAGCTCCCATCTGTTGGCGCAGGTAATGTATTGCGCGACATTATTGATTCCGGTGTGTTTCCGGTGGTTCGTCTGACCCGGATTTTCAGACAGGCACAGAGCAGCAGGATCATCATGAATGCACATGCCATCAATGAAGGCAAATTCCCGGATATTTCCAATGGCAAAAATACGGATTTCTTCTATATAGAAAAAGAAGACCCGGAGGAAGCAGTTCAGGAGATCGTCCGACTGGTAAAAAATAACCTTCCGCGCTATTACAAAACACCGTGGAATCATATTCAGGTGCTGACACCAATGCAGAAAGGTATTGTCGGAGCGGCAAATTTGAATCTGGCTTTGCAGGAAGCGTTGAATCCTCAGGGAGACGGTCTGCGCCGGGGCGGATATCTGTTCCGTGCCGGGGATAAGGTCATGCAGATTCGCAATAACTATGAAAAAGAGATTTTCAACGGGGATATTGGAACCGTGGAGTCAGTGGATCTGCAGGAACGGATGCTGAAAGTAAATTTTGACCAGCATATCATAGAATATGAAGCATCGGAGCTGGATGAACTGGTGCATGCTTATGCCACAACCATTCATAAAGCGCAGGGATCGGAATACCCGATCGTGGTAATGCCTGTTTTGATGAACCACTATGTGATGTTGCAGCGAAATCTGATTTACACCGGCATCACCCGTGCAAAAAAGGTTCTGGTAATAGTAGGAACCAGAAAGGCATTGTCCTATGCGGTCAGGAATGTGACTGTTACGAAGCGGAACACTTTTTTGAAGGAGCGTTTATGTGAAACATAAGGTTTTCAATATGATTAAAAGTTGGTCGCAAAATTCGTAGTAAAAGTATGTAATAGAAGAAGTTGCAGGATTCTCAAAAAAGTTAAAAAAAGCTATTGACAAAAAGGCAAAGGTCTTGTATAGTAGATAAAGCGTTACGGCGCATCAATTTTATAAAAAAATATGGAGAAATACTCAAGAGGCTGAAGAGGCGCCCCTGCTAAGGGTGTAGGTCGTTCGCGCGGCGCGAGGGTTCAAATCCCTCTTTCTCCGTTATTTTTTTGCTCTAAAAACAGGGCTGAGAAATAAAGTTGAAAATAAAAGAAAAAAGTTGTTGACAAGCGCAAGTGCTTATGATAATATATACAAGCTGTCGCGTGAGTGATACAACAAAAACAAATAGCTTTGAAAAAAGTTAAAAAAGTTGTTGACAAGCACTTAAACATCTGATAAGATATAAAAGTTGCTAAGCGGCAACGAAACAAAGAACTTTGATAACTGAACAGTGAAATAACCTTGAAAGATTCA
>NZ_JRFU01000140.1 GCF_003122485.1 Eubacterium ramulus | reverse complement strand
AACTGCGCACCTCTGTAATCCTGCCGGAGGCTATATCAGATGGGGGATTAGCTCCCATCTGATATTTTAAAGAGAAATCGGCGAATCCTTCTGTGCCAGCTAACCGTTCGTTACCTTCGTTTTGCTTCGGTTTTATCGCGCTCACTTCCAACTCCAATAAAAGCTGGTCGTTTCCCGTTCGCGCAAAACTTGCAAAACTCAGTCACTTACTGAACCGCTTGCCACAGAAGGATTCGCCGATTTCTACATTTTTCAAATCACGCATTTTAAACTTCGTGGCACCCCGAAGATTCCCGTAATCTTTTCACACATTGTTTCAATACATCAACGGTATAGTCAAGTTCCTCGCGTGTATTATGAACCCCAAGCGTAAAACGTATCGCCTCATACGCCTGCTGTTCACTTTTTCCAATCGCAAGCTGCACATGAGACGCTTTCTGTATTCCCGCAGAACATGCCGAAGCGGAAGATGCACAGATTCCTTCCAGATCCAGCAGCGCAACCACCGCCGGTCCGTTAATTCCTGCAATACTGATATTGATATTGTTGGGCAGACGTTTTGTCCGGGAACCATTGAGACAGCTTTCCGGGATTTCAGTTAAAATCCGGTCGATCAGATAGTTTTGCAGTCTTTTCTCATAGCGCATCTTTTTTTCCAGAATCTCAGCAGAACAGCGTGCTGCCATTCCAATTCCAACGATTCCGGGCACATTTTCTGTTCCGGAGCGCATTTTCCGCTCCTGTCCTCCACCGTGGATCATTGGCTGCAGCTTCAGTCCCTGACGTGCATACAAAAAACCGGTTCCTTTCGGACCGTTAAATTTATGCCCGCTGGCAGAAAGCAGGTCAATCCCTTCTTCTTTGACCAGAATCGGGATCTGCCCGTATGCCTGCACAGCATCGGTATGAAACAGCACCTTCCTTCGATGCGCGATTTCTGCAATTTTGCGGATTGGCTGGATACTTCCAATCTCATTGTTGGCATACATCACAGAAATTAGGACGGTATCCGGACGGATTGCCCGCTCAACGTGTTCCGGCAAAACAATTCCATTTCTGTTTACTGGCAGATAGGTCACACGGACGCCGCTTTTTTCCAGATTTTTGCATGTATTTAAAATCGCATGATGCTCGATTGCAGTCGTTATGATATGTGGCGCACGCTTTTTGCTGGCACTCACCGCAAACATAAGTGCCCAGTTATCCGACTCGGTTCCTCCAGACGTAAAATAAATCGTTTCCGGTGCAACCTGCAGGGTATCTGCGATCCACTTTCGTGACAAAGACATTGCGCGTTTGCTCTCCTCCCCCAGTTCATAGCCAGACGAAGGATTTCCGTAATATCTGCTGTAATAAGGAATCATGGCATCCAGCACTTCCGGAAAAGGCTGTGTGGTTGCTGCATTATCCAGATAAACCAATCGCTTCATGAGAGTCTCCCTTTCCTTCCGGTTCTGACCAACAACCCTTTTGCATATGATATAAAAAAACAATTAATTTCTATGGTTTTACATACAAATACACTCAAAAATAATCTCATTTCCGGCACACTACTTCTGACACTGACCGGAATTTTAAGCAGGATCATCGGTTTTTATTATAAAATATTCCTGTCACGTACGATCGGTGCAGAAGGTCTGGGTATTTATCAGCTAATTTTTCCGGTATTCGCCCTGATCATCGCGGTCTCAGCTGCCGGCATACAGACCGCGATTTCCCGGTACTGCGCCCAATGTCAGATGGAACAGCAGGCCAGACGCTATCTTGTGACCGGACTGGTTCTTTCTTTGCTGCTCTCCGGTATCTGTATCGCATTTGTGCAGACATACGCACCATGGATCGGCTCTGTTTTGCTGGAAGATGCACGTACCGTATCTCTGCTTCGTCTGATGACGTTTTCCCTGCCTTTTGCCTGTATTCATTCCTGTATCAATGGCTATTATTTTGGCAAAAAGAAAGCTGCGATTCCTTCTATTTCACAGCTTCTGGAACAATTGATCCGTGTGGCAGGTGTCTGGCTGCTCATACAGATCCTGACAGAACAGGGAAACCTGCCTTCTCCTGAAATTGCGGTCTGGGGTATTCTGTTCGGGGAAGTGACCGCTGCGCTCTATTCCGTTACGATGTTACTTTTTTCACACGAAAAAAATCCGACGCAAGCCTCTCTTTCGCTTCCGCCGGAATCTCGATCCTATCTGCAGGTTCTGCGGGAGCTGTGCACCATGACATTACCACTCACCTGCAACCGTATTTTGTTAAGCATCTGTCAAAGTGCGGAAGCGATCCTGATACCGATGAAACTGCGGGATTTTGGTTACACAAACAGTGATTCCTTAAGCGTTTACGGTATTCTGACTGGTATGGTTTTTTCCACCATCCTGTTTCCCTGCGTGCTGAGCAATTCCCTGTCCGTTATGCTGCTGCCTGCCATTTCGGAAGCAAACAGCCGCAACCGCATGGATCTGATCAAAAAAGCAGTCCAGAAGACGACACAATTGTGTGTCATCCTTGGACTGCTGTGTACTCTCGGTTTTCTGCTCGGCGGAAACTGGATCGGCATTCACCTGTTCCACAATGCTCTGGCAGGACTTTATGTCCGGACTTTAAGCTGGATCTGTCCGTTTCTGTTCCTCGCAACTACGCTGTGCAGCATTCTGCATGGTCTTGGGAAACCGACACTCACAATGCTGATCAACTTGTCCGGAGCCATACTCCGCATTGGCTTTATTTTTGTTGGTATTCCACGGATCGGTCTGTCTGCCTATCTATGGGGTATGCTTGCCAGTCAGATTTTGATCTCCGGTCTGGCACTTATCAGCCTGCGTAAGACACCCAAACTCCCGAAGCAATCTGCATAACCAGCTTCCTGTATTTCAATCGAACGTATGTGAAATCTGTGCAGAATACACTATTCTCCAAAAACTTCACCCAGGCGCTCCATCGTCTCAATGATCATACCGCGCGGGCTTGCAATATTAATTCGCATAAAGCCTGCGCCCTCCGGTCCGAACATGGAACCTTCGTTAAACCAGATTCTTGCATCTTTTAAAATTTGGGCATTTAATGCTTCCGGTGAAAGTCCATACTCCCGGAAATCCATCCAGAGCAGATAGGTTCCCTCTGGTTCAATCAAATGAATCTTCGGTAAATGCTCTGCCAGATAATCACGGATGTATGTGATATTACCCTGCAGATATACCAGTAATTCATCCAACCACTGCGCACCGTGCTCGTAGGCTGCCTGACAGGATACTTGTCCGAACAGGTTTGCATCGGAATAAAATACTTTGTTCATCTCTGCCTGGAATGTTTTTCTTAATTCCGGGTTTGGAATCATGATATTGGAAAGCTGTAATTCCGCCAGGTTGAAGGTTTTACTCGGTGCAGTACAGATTACGGCATTGTCTGCATATTCGCTCAGTGTGCCAAAGCTAGTGTGATGATATCCCTCATAAACAAAATCACAGTGGATCTCATCCACGATCATGATAACATTGTGTTTTTTGCAGATTTCAGCAGTCTTGCACAGTTCTTCTTTTGTCCATACGCGGGACACCGGATTGTGTGGACTGCAGAGTAGGAACAGTTTTACCTGTTCTTCTGTAATCTTTTGTTCCATATCTTCGTAATCCATATGGTATTTTCCATTTTCCAGCACCAGTGGATTATTGACTAATTTGCGTCCGTTTTCTTTTACCACATTTGTAAACGGATGATAAACCGGACGCTGGATCATGACGCTGTCTCCCTCTTTTGTGTAGGCGCGAACTGCTGCTGCCAGTGCAAATACCACCCCCGGAGTTGCAATCACCCAGTCATTTTCAATCTGCCAGTTAAATCGTGTGGAAAACCAGTTTTTCAATGCGTCATAATAACCGTCTCCCAACATGGAATAACCGTAAATACCGCGGTCTGCCACTTCTTTTAAGCGTTCTTTTACTTCCGGAACGGTCTCAAAATCCATGTCCGCTACCCAGAGCGGTAAGGTATTCGGATCTAATTTTCGTTTTGTGATCATGTCCCATTTGTAGCAGTCTGTACCATAACGGTTTACCATTCTGTCAAAATCGTATTTCATGTTTTTCTCCTAATTTCAACTCACAGGCAGTATTTTCAAAGCCTGAAAAGTTCGAATATGTTTCGCTTAAACGGAAAACGGAACAGACAAAACGTCTGCCCCGCATTACACTTCATTTAGTTCATTACAAGTAGTATCATAGCGGTAATTCGTAATCCGCTCATTACTTACTCATAATTCATAAGAACCAGTTCGCTATACCGATTGCTAATTCTTATACTCGTGATAAGTACTCACCTGTTCTTGTATCAATTTTGATTACATCGCCTTCGTTTACGAATAACGGAACATATACAGTAGCACCTGTCTCAACTGTAGCAGGTTTTGTAGCGCCTGTAGCTGTATCGCCTTTGAAGCCTGGCTCTGTCTCTGTGATCACAAGTTCAACGAACATTGGCGGCTCAACTGCGAAGATATCTCCGTTGTGAGCAAGCATTGTAACTGCTTCGTTCTCTTTTACGAATTTCAGAGCATCACCGATTGCATCTGTGCTCAGAGCGATCTGATCATATGTCTCTGTATCCATGAAGTAGTATAAATCACCGTCATTATACAGATACTGTTTCTCAGATCTGTCAACGTGTGCTGTCTCTACATCCTCTGTCGGACGGAAAGTTTTCTCTACAACTCCGCCTGTTTTAATATTTTTTAATCTTGTTCTAATGAAAGCTGCGCCTTTTCCAGGTTTTACGTGCTGGAAATCATCTACTCTGTAAACGTTGCCTTCCAGCTCGATTGTAACACCTTTTCCGATTACCTTTCCTGCGTTTGCCATTAAAAAATCCTCCTTGTATGTTAAGACCTTCGGTCTTTTCTTCTATTACCACAAACGAATGGTAATTATTACTTCTCTCTATTCTATATGAAAAACCGCGATTTTTCAACCTTTTTATGGACTATTCCTCAATTTTATGAATCATATCGATTCTTGTCTGATGACGTCCTCCCTGAAACTCTGCATTTAACCATGCATCAACGATTGCTTTTGCAGTCTCGCTTCCAACGATTCTTGCACCGAATGCAATGATATTTGCATTGTTGTGCTCTTTGACAAGACGTGCGGTAACAGGCTCAGAACAAACTGCTGCGCGAACGCCTTTTACTTTATTTGCTGCGATGGAGATACCAACGCCGGTTCCACAGATCAGCACACCGCCGTCCACTTCGCCTGCTGCTACCATACGTCCGGCTTTCTCGCCGTACTCCGGATAGTTGCAGCTGTCATGTGTGTCGGTTCCGATATTGATCACTTCGTGACCTTTCTCTTCCAGATATGCTTTGATCTCATTTTTCAGTTCTACTGCTGCATGATCGTTTCCAATTACAAGTTTCATTTTTCTTCCTCCCGATTTTCAAAAATACTCCTGTGTGTTTTTCTATAGTTACGGTAACTGATCAGAACAATTGCCTCCAGTCTGCGCTTTAAGACAATCTGGATCTCCTCTTTCCAGTGAATCTTTTTCACCATGATCGATGGGATTCCGGTTCGATTGGCTCCGAAAACATCGGTAAACATCTGATCACCGATAAAAATCGTGTTCTTCTTATCGGTGTGCATCCGTTCCATTGCTTTTTCATAGTTTTTTGTGGACGGTTTGTGTGCATCGTAAATATACATTGACTGCACAGCGTCCGCAAACGATTTTACTCTGGGTTCCTGATTGTTGGAGATCAGGCAAGTCGCAAATCCAAGCTCATGCAGATGGGCAAACAGTTTTTTTGCCTTCTCATTCGCCGGTGCACCATGTGTCACCAGGGTATTATCAATATCAAAAATCAGTCCCCGGTATCCGTCCCGGTACAACCGGTCAAAATCAATTTCATATGTAGATGAAATATACAAATCCGGATAAAATTTTTGAAACATAGGTTACCTCCGTTCAGTTGGCAGATCAGATCCCGCCACTGATATCATTTCGTTACTTACATCTGATACGATACTACTCATACCGGATATACTTATTTGTCCAGAACTTTCTTCAGTTCTTCCACAAAGGTATTCACATCTTTAAACTCCCTGTATACAGATGCGAATCTCACATAAGCTACTGCCTCTAAATCTTTCAGTTTATCCATCACCAGTTCGCCGATCACGCTGCTTGGGATCTCTTTTTCTTCCATATTGAAGATTTCCGTCTCCACATCGTCGATGAGTTGATTGATCTGGTTGACAGATACCGGGCGTTTATGACAGGCTCTGAGCACGCCGTCCTCAATTTTGGAACGGTTATACTGCTCTCTGGTGTTATCTTTTTTGATAATGATCAGCGGAATCGTCTCCACTTTTTCATAAGTTGTAAAACGTTTTGAGCAGTCATCACAAAGTCTTCTGCGGCGGATGGAACAGTTGTCCTCCGCTGGTCTGGAATCAATGACACGTGTGTTATCACTGCTGCAGTAAGGGCATTTCATCGCTCTTTTTCCTCCGTACCTATTCTTTATAGTTTGTGCAGGCATTTCTCCGCACATATATCTACCAGTATTACATCCGGTCCGATCCGAACAATTTTTTTCCAGTCTATGACATATTCCGTGTCACATCCCACCAGATGAAACCACTTCGGAGGTCCCTTTATGATCATTGCACATATCTGTCCGCTGCATTCATCAAACTCCAGATCACAGACATTTCCCAGACATCTGCAGTCAGAGGCGTTGATTACCTCTTTCCTTGAAAATTCACATAAACGCATGGTACACTTTCCTTTACTCTCTGTTTCTTTATATTTTATTCAGATTGAAAAAGGAAGTGCATTTTTCATATATCCATACGTTATTTAAAAATGTTTCCAACATTTTTACTTATAAGATGTAAGCGAAGAATATTTCTGCTACGCTTTTGTCACTCACATCAAATATTTCATATTATACGTTGAAACGGAACAGGATAACATCGCCGTCCTGAACTACGTACTCTTTTCCTTCCAGTCCTACCAGACCTTTTTCACGGGCTGCTGCCAGTGAACCGCACTCAAGCAGGTCTTTGTAGTTTACAACCTCTGCACGGATAAATCCACGCTCGAAATCGGTATGGATCTTTCCTGCTGCCTGCGGTGCTTTTGTTCCTTTTTTGATGGTCCATGCACGGGTTTCATCCTCACCTGCGGTCAGGTAGCTTAAGAGTCCAAGTAAGCTGTAGCTTGCCTTGATCAGTTTTTCCAGACCGGACTGTTTCAGTCCAAGATCCTCTAAGAACATTGCTTTCTCATCGTCATCCAGCTCTGCGATTTCCTGCTCGATCTGTGCGCAGATGACAAATACCTCAGAACCTTCCTCAGCTGCAAGTTTGCGCACATTCGCTACATGCGGATTGTTTGCGCCGTCGTCTGCCAGATCATCCTCTGAAACGTTTGCTGCGTAAATAACCGGTTTTGCAGTCAGAAGATTGTAAGAAGCGAACCATTCCTGATCATCCTCATCATCGCCTACTTCAAAAGTCTTTGCAAGTTTGCCGTCTTCCAGATGTGCTTTGATCTTCTGTAACAGCTCCAGCTCTTTTGCAAGTTTTTTGTCCATTCTTGCGCCTTTTGTTGTTTTTGCAATACGACGATCCAGGATCTCAATATCGGAGAAGATCAGCTCTAAGTTGATGGTCTCAATGTCTCTTGCCGGATCTACGCTTCCGTCTACATGGACTACATTTGGATCTTCAAAACAACGTACTACGTGAACGATGGCATCTACTTCACGGATATTTGCAAGGAACTGGTTTCCAAGTCCCTCACCTTTGCTGGCACCTTTTACAAGACCTGCGATATCTACGAATTCGATAACAGCCGGTGTTACTTTTTTGGAATTGTACATATCTCCAAGTAATTTCAAGCGCTCATCCGGTACTGCAACGACACCGACATTCGGGTCGATGGTACAGAACGGATAGTTGGCTGACTCAGCGCCGGCTTTTGTCAGTGAATTAAACAGGGTACTTTTTCCGACATTCGGAAGTCCCACGATTCCTAATTTCATATCTTCTATCTCTCCTTTTTAATTCCCCGATATAACAGGGGTATACTTTCTTTCTTAAATAATACTGAGTCCATGAAAAATAACATCTTATCCTGTTTTCTCCATGTGTTCAGGCTATTATCTGCCTTGATTTTCTGTCAAGTCGAACGCACGTGAGACTTGGTGCGTGATTCTGGTCAGCGCAAG